>CAYVSF010000649.1:0-1508 GCA_964453775.1 uncultured Bacteroidales bacterium | reverse complement strand
TATAGATGAAATTGGAGAATTACATCATATTCAGATGAATAAATTATTAAAGGTGAACCCGGAGTATAAAATCAGAATATCTGATCCCTCAGAATTTGTTACCTTACATCATGCTTTTAGAACAAAACCGGTGCTTATTGCAGGACTAAAGACCAATTTTGGTTTTTTCGATTTTTATGAGGTTCAAAACTATAATGATATCAACACAGCACCTTACAATGCAGTTTATCAACCTTCTAATTCATATGGACTGGGATTGAGCCTTGAATTTCCAATCGTTTGGCAAATATCATTGGGAGCTGAGTTTTTCTACTCCCTAAGCTCTTACAATTATGAGACCCTGGTAATGGACTATGCAAAAATTTCATTTACCGAAAATATTCAAAGCATTGATGTGCCTGTTTTTCTTCAATACACAATTCTTAAGAATGATTTTGCCCCTTATGTCAATGCCGGAGTTGCTGTTAATTATTTACTCAACTCGCAGGGCGATTTTAAACGCGAAGATGCTGAAGGGACAATATATCGGGAACCTCTTACTTCTAACATAGATATGACCTCTTCGAGAAACAGCTATAATTATGCCTTTTCCGCAGCTGCAGGTTTTAGGTGGAAGAATTTTTTAGGAAGAGGATATCTCACCTTTGATATCAGGTATTCCAGGTATTTTCAAAATCTTGTGGAACCATCGAACAGAGCAGATAATCCCGAGGCAGTTTATTCATTTTTCACCACGGATAATACCTTGAAATTTCAGAATACCCAAATCATGCTGGGCTATAAATTCCCTTTGTATATTCCCAGGTATAAGAAGAAATAGGCATTGGTGAAGTAGAAACTTTTACCCGGGATATTTGCCATGAGATAGACTTTTGAATTAGTCGGCAGGTGAAGAGGCTGGCTTCTTTCGTATCTATTGCAAATAAATGTATTCTTAAACCTTTCCGGGATTTTTTTTGCTTTATGCAATGCTATACAACCATGCGATGTCTTCTTTTTCGATAGCGCTTCTCATTTTTTAGTACTTCATTATAAATAGCTGTTTTATTTGCTGTTGTATTATTGATGATGGAGTTCGGAATCTCATCGTAGAAGCTTAGGATGTAAGCAAATTTTGAAGGATCTATTTTGTATAAACCCACATCTGTATTTGCTACAAGACTTATCTCGGCTTTATAGTCGATGAGTAGATCCAGAGAGCTTAAGAAGCTTCCTTTATCAAAAATCTGCACAGGCACATGGTTGATTTGTAAATCAACCTTGCCTTCATAAATAATATAATGAAAACTGGAAATGTCTAAATTGTCCAGGCTATCAATCACATCTCCTGCTTTATGATAAACCGGTTCTACGATATCGGTAATGTATTTTAGAATTTCACCGGGAATAGCTGAAAATTCATCAACTTTCTGTAAATATTTGATGATTTCAAATTTCAATACCGGCATCTGATTATCCTTTCGTGTATGGTAGTTTGAACGCTACCATATACTTTTAGTATGATTTTT
>CAYVSF010000648.1:0-1522 GCA_964453775.1 uncultured Bacteroidales bacterium | reverse complement strand
TCACTTCTGCTCCCAGTTTGCTGGAATTTAAAGTCAACGAATTTAAAGGTACTGTTAAGGGCTGTCATGATCCGAAGGCTTTTAAAGCATTTATGGAGCACTCCGGTTATACTGTCAGTTCTTCCGATCAATCAACTAAACCAAGAGTTGTGGTGTACAGTACCCCTACATGCCCTCACTGTACAAACTTAAAGAACTATTTGAAGCAACATCGTATTGGCTTCCGGGATGTTGATGTGTCAAAAGATCAAATAATGGCACAGGAATTGGTAAAGAAAAGTGGGCAGCAGGGAGTGCCTCAAACCGAAATTAATGGAAAAATAATTGTTGGGTTTGACAAACCAAAGATTGATAGAATGTTAGGATTACAATAAATATAAAATAAGTTTAACAGATAAAAATAAATTGACGATGAAAGAATTACAACCACTCAATGAGCATGTGCTCCTGGATATTTCAGAGGACAAAGGAGAGCAGAAAACAGCTTCAGGAATCATTATTCCCGACTCGGCAAAAGAAAAGAAGAAAACAGCAAAAGTACTGGCAATTAGTGAAATTGAAAATTCGGCAGTGAGTGTTGGCGATATGGTATTGTACAAAGAATTTTCTGGATCCGAAGTTGAATTGGATGGGAAGAAATATTTGTTGCTACCCTATGCCGACATTTTGGCAAAAGTGGTAGAAACAGATGCGATTTAGCATTTTTTATTTCTTTAGGAAAGTGTATATTTGCCTGCAGAATTGCAGGCATTTTTTTTAAACATTCTGCGATTTTAGGGATCAAAAAAGAAAACGAAAGGTGGGAAAGCTACTTAGAGGCTTATTCGCATTAATCTTGCTGGGGATATTGGGCTATGCCCTATCCAACCAGATTACCAACAACCATGCACACATGCTTGCTGATGGTACAATTATTCAGCACGCCCATCCCTATCAAAAATCTGACGATGCTGCCCCGTTTAAAAAGCACCACCATAGCAGCTGGGAATATGTTTTAATCGATCAGGTAAATACAAATTTACTGGTATTTTTGGCAGCGATTCTTTTACTTTCTGCCTGGTGGCAGTTAAAATCTAAGAACTTTGTTGTTGATCGATTACATATCAGTCCTTTTCATCATTATTCAAGAATTTATTTACGAGGTCCTCCTGCACTTATTTAGTTTTTTTCGCTTTATATCAGAATTTGAGTAGTGTTATTCTTAATTAAACTAAATAAGTATGTACCGTATACTTTGTATAGCAGCAATGCTGTTTGCAATTACCCTGAATCTGCAGGCCGATGAAAAAGAAACCGATGCAGTTTTAAAAGGAGTAGTTATTAATAAATCAACAGGAGAGAGTGTCCCTTTTTTAACCGTAATCATAAAAGGAACGACCATTGGAACCGCCTCCAATGAAGAGGGCGTATTTAAACTTGGAAAACTGCAACCCGGGAATTATGTGGTTCGTGTACAGGGTGTTGGCTATATCCCTGTGGAAAAACGAGTGGAATTATCAGCAGGGGAAGAATGCAAATTAAG
>CAYVSF010000647.1:0-1523 GCA_964453775.1 uncultured Bacteroidales bacterium | reverse complement strand
AAATCAAAAGAAAAGAGCCTAAGCTACGCCAATCTTCCTATCGGAACTTATACCTTAAAAGTAAGATCATTCCCATCTTTTTCTTCCACTTACCAGGAAACAGAACTGCTAAAAATCAGGATTCAAAAACCCATTTGGTATAACTGGTGGTTTATATTGCCTTTGGCTTTATTAGGCGCAGGATTTTTGAGCGTGGTTTTATATACTTTTTCAGCCTATATTAAACACAGGGAAAGAAGACGTTCGGAAATTAAAGAACGTATTATTGAGTATGAAACCAAAGCCTTAAGAGCACAGATGAATCCTCATTTCATTTTCAATGCCATTAATTCCATTCAGAACTATATGCTCGACAATGATTTAGATGCAGCATTGGGTTATTTATCAGATTTTGCAAAGCTCATTCGCATTACCCTGGATAATGTTTCCAGGAAAAGGGTAAGCCTGGAAGAAGAGCTCAGTTACCTGAACTATTATTTAAGATTAGAGGAAATGCGGTTTGATAATAAATTTCATACAGAAATAAGCATTGACGATGAAATAGAAAAAACAAATGTTTACCTCCCCCCTATGATTATCCAACCCTTCCTTGAAAATGCCATAAAACATGGCATCATGCCCAAGCAGGAGTCCGGGAAAATAATCATCCGTTTTTTTATTCAAAATCAGTGGCTTGTTTGTGAAGTGACTGATAATGGAATAGGAAGGAAAAAATCCAGGGAAATATATCGGTCACAAAAAACCGGTCACAAATCAAAAGGAACCTATATCACAAATGAGAGAATTGCCATGCTAAACCAAATGCAGGGAAAAAACCTCTATAGCATTCATGTGGAAGATTTATATGATGAATATAACCTGGCCCAGGGAACCAGGGTACGAATAGAGATGCCCCTTGTAAAAGATTTCTAGCGTGATACAAAAAAAGCCTGCTCAAAAGAACAGGCATCCTCCTAAGAAATATTCCAGGTTTATTTATTATTGAAAAGATAGTTTACGAAATCTTTCCCTTCAACCGAAGTGTATTTAAAATCGGTTTCTCCATCGAACGTTACATCATCCAGTTTTAGAGGCTCCGAAAATTTGGTGTATTTAAAATCGGTATATCCTTTAAAAACGGCCGATTCGAAACTAACTCCATAGGGAAATTTTGTATATTTAAAAACGGCATCATCTTCAAAAATGGCATTTTCAAAGGTGCTATAACCCTTGAACTCTGTGTACTTAAAAGTAGCATCATCAGCAAAGTAACTTCCGCTAAAATTTGCATCTTCCTCAAATTCGGTGTACTTAAAATTTGCCTCATCTTCAAATTTAGAATTTGCAAAAGTTGATTTATCAGGGAACTCAGCATACTTAAAATTTGCTTCTTCTTCGAAGATAGATTTTGAGAAATCTACATTACTTGAAAACTCAGCATACTTAAACAAAGCTTCCCCTTTAAACGTATTGCCCGGGAAATTTGCAGATGCGTCGAATTCCGAGTACTTAACGAGAAATTCTTTTTCAAAAACAGCCGGTTC
>CAYVSF010000646.1:0-1530 GCA_964453775.1 uncultured Bacteroidales bacterium | reverse complement strand
CAAAACCCAATAAACCAACCAACTCAACGTTATTCATTTATGCGTTATCTGTTCTGTTTTTTTGTCCTGTTACTTCCCCTTGCACTTTTGGGGCAGCCCATCCAGCGGGGCCTGGTGGCTCCCGAATACCTGGAGGCCCTGCTGAAGGAGCGCATCGACAGCCTGCGTGCAGAAAAAGGGCTGGCTCCCCTGGTGCGGGATTCGGCATTGGAGATGGCGGCAGCAAACCATGCAGCTTACCTCCTGGAAACAAGAAACATTGGTCACATGCAGGAGGAACACCCCACAATGCGCACGCCACAGCAGCGGATTTTGCATTTTGGCGGCGATTATGACATCACCGCAGAAAATGTGATACAGAGCTTCCTCTTTATTCCGGTGGGTTCGTTTCGCCGGGGAAGGCAAATTACAAAACTGGAGGATTATGACCAGGCCGCCAAAGAACTTGCCGAAGGATGGAGAAATTCACCGGGGCACTACCACAACATCATCCTTCCCGAAGTGAATGTTACAGGAATTGCCGTAAGCTACGACCCCTATTCGCACCAGGTTTTTGCAGTCCAAACTTTTGGGCGTTCAAATAATCCCCCAAAGTTGCAAAAACAAAAAGTAGCAGCACCTCCTGCAGGAGATAGCAATTATGGCGGGTTCTCTCCCTCTCCGGTACACCGGCGACATGCCTGGCGTATAAAAGAACCACCGGAAGATTATAATATGAGGCGGTACAATCGATTAAACGAACGTTTCCTGCAAGGCAATCTATATAAGTTTACCTGGAATGACAGCATTTTTATTTCACACCCCCGCCCCTACTATCTGCGGCAACTCTTTCGGGATCGCAAGGATGGTTTGGCCCTGGAATTTGTTCCTCAGTCGCATTACATGGACAGCAGCACCTACTATACCCGTCCTGCCCGGCGCAATGGAGCCTGCATTTTCAATGGAATTGTTCCCAGGCCGGTCTACAAGAAAGTTATTCTCGACAGCCTCACAAACTATCGCCGGCACAGGCGTAATAAGGAACCCTTCCTCCTCTTCCTGGCTACAGTACCGGAAAAACTCCATGGAACGAACTATGAGACCAACCTGCTGGTGCTAAAAGACAACTACCTGGTGGATATCAAACATTTCATCAGCTTTCCGGGAAAACCCCTTCCCATCACCCCCAAAGTGAAAAAGATCCCCTACCAGTTTGAGGTAAGAGATGTGGAATACACTGCTGAGCCGGATTATGACACCCTGTATTATAAAGTCTTCTTTGAACCCAACCAAACACATCCCCCCGATACCATCATCCAAAAAATAAGGGAGATGGTGCATATACCCGGATATCATCCCTATTATGGGATCATCACAGCTTTCGCCAGCGTGGAAGGCCCGGAAGCACATAATAACGAACTACACCCGGAGAGGGCAAGCTTCCTGTCGGATCTTATGCAGGAGGAGTACCCCGATTCTTTCCCCCTCTATATCCATAGCAAAGAAAACTGGGGCATGTTCCGTACCCAGATAAAAAATACGCGCTATGCT
>CAYVSF010000645.1:0-1534 GCA_964453775.1 uncultured Bacteroidales bacterium | reverse complement strand
AACGAATTCTGCAGGGAAGATTACCTGATGTCGGTTATGATAATCACCTAAATTACGAACTTATAAGCAATTTGAATCCCGATTTGGTCATTGCTTTTGGGGTAGGAAGCAGTGTAGCCAGCTATAATCAGAAGTTAAATGAAATGGGCATTCCAACAATTCTTGTGGCCGAGTATTTGGAGGCTACTCCACTTGGCAAAACAGAATGGGTGAAATTTTTTGGTGCCCTTCTTCAGGAAGAGGAGAAAGCTGAACAATGGTTTAATAAAGTTTCTAAAAATTACCAGGAGACCAAAAACCGTGCTTCGGGTATTGTTAATAAGCCTGAGGTTATTACAGGACTGCCATGGAAAGGTACCTGGTATGTGCCCGGAGGCAATTCTTTTTTCGCAAGGATGATTGATGATGCCGGCGGACATTACATGTGGAAAGAAAATGAATCCCGGGAAAGTATACCGCTTGATATTGAAGCTGTTTTTGACAAAGCTCAGAATGCTGATTACTGGATAAATATTGGAAATGTAAGTAATAAATCAGAGATACTGGAAATAGATGAGCGTATGGCTCAGTTTAACCCTTTTGTACAGGATAATTTGTACAATTATGATAAACGAACAAACGATCAAAAAGGAAATGATTTTTGGGAATCCGGTGTAACCAGGCCTGATCTGGTGCTGAAAGATTTATTTGAGATATTTCATCCCGAAAAATGCACTCTTGATGAACTGTATTTTTACAGGAGGATGGAAGAATAATTTCTGATATGGTAGGGTTCCTGACTGATTTTATTAATTTTGAAAAAAAAGAATTGACTACCCGGGGTAAAATACTAATTTGGATTCTGCTTTCTTTCCTACTTGTCCTTCTTTTTTTTATCGATATCCTTATTGGGTCGGTTCATATACCTGCATCTGATATCCTAAAAGCAGTTTTTGCTGATGAAAAGTTACCGGAAGCCTGGAACCGTATTATTTGGTATTTCAGATTTCCTAAAGCAGTAACGGCATTATTAGCCGGATTGGGCTTGAGCATAAGCGGATTGCAAATGCAGACCATATTCAGGAACCCACTAGCTGGTCCCTATGTGTTGGGTATTAGTGCTGGTGCCAGTTTAGGAGTAGCAATAATGGTAATGGGAGTAACAGGCATTTTCGCCGGTGCATTTATTGCCCATTACAGTCAGTGGATGATTGCCTTTGCAGCATGGTTAGGTGCCGGATTAATTCTTTTGCTTATCCTGGCTGTCTCTATGCGGGTAAAAGACATTATGACCATCCTGATACTGGGTATTATGTTTGGAAGCGCCACTGCGGCCATCGTGAATATCCTGCAATACTTTAGCGATGAAACCATGCTAAAGGCTTTTGTCGTATGGACCATGGGAAGTCTCGGCGGAGTTTCCCGTACACAGTTGATGGTATTGGCTCCCGGTGTTGTGCTGGGAAGTTTAATGGCCCTTTTTTCTTCAAAAATGCTGAATGCTATGCTGGTAGGGGAAAATTATGCCAGGAGCATGGGGATGAATATCAAGCTT
>CAYVSF010000644.1:0-1542 GCA_964453775.1 uncultured Bacteroidales bacterium | reverse complement strand
CAAAAGCTCTTATGCAGTTAATTATCCCACCGGAGATATTTCTTTTATGGCCGATTACCCAAGAAGCTTAACCTTGCAGCAAAGAGCCGAAGCAGTTAATACCCTGCGTCAAAATTATAATTTCAAAGACGGTACAATCGACCAGTGGTTTGCACTCGGAATGATAGATCCTTTACGATATCCCAATACTGATTGGTGGAATGGTGTCATTCGCAGAACCGGTTCTATACAAAATCACAATTTTTCAGCAACTGGAAGTACAGAAAAATCCAACTTCTTCATTTCAATAGGAATGATGGATGAGAAAGGGCAACAAATCAATAACGATTACAAAAGATACAATGCCCGGGTAAATTACGATTATAAAATCCGCCATAACATGAATGTAGGTGCAAAAGTTGGGGGAAACTGGTCAAAAATGCTCTATTCATTAAGCCAGGGATTCACGGAATTGGAGGGTACCGCACCGGTACCTTATCAATTTACAGGTGCCATTGCAGGTATTACTCCCTATGACCCTAAAACCGGTTTATACGGAGGCCTGATGGCTTATAATGAAAACAACAACGTTTACAATCCTTACAGTGTGTTTAATCTGGAACTGAATCATCAAAATCGTCAGGAATTTAACCCAAATATTTATTGGGACTGGACACCGCTGGAAGGTTTGACCTTTCGTTTTGATTACGCCCTAAACTATTACAACCAGTTTCGTTGGAATGCTTTCGAACCTAATCAGGGCTATAATTTTCAAAAAAACAGATATGAAGGTGTCATCCGGGTAAGCGAAGATGCTCCTGTGAATAATTACACGAACACTGGATATAAAACACAATTAAACGGTCGCATTCAGTACCAGACTGTTATTAAAGAAAATCACGAAATTAAGGCCTTATTTGTGTATAGTGAAGAATACTGGTACAATCGGGTTCAGAACGGATTTCGATATGAGCGGTTACACCCCTCCCTGCACGAACTTGATGCTGCCTTTGGAGATTTGCAGGGCGTTTCGGGGAACTCCAGTGCTGAAGGGTTGAGATCCTATATCGGAAGATTAAATTATAATGCATTACAAAAATATCTGTTAGAATTCAGTTTTCGTTTCGATGGTTCCTCAAAATTTATTGACGATCAAAAATATGGATTCTTCCCTTCTGCCGCTTTAGGTTGGCGGTTTTCCGAAGAAAATTTTTTCAAATCTTTAACCAGCAACATTCTTTCAAACGGAAAGTTACGTCTTTCCTATGGTGGTTTGGGGAATAACAGCGGAGTGGGGCGCTATGAACAAAAGGAAACATTAAGTTCAAGCAGTTATCTGCGTGATGCAACAATTGTTAAAGGATTTGTTAATAAAAAAATGATCAACCGCAATCTCTCATGGGAAAGCACATATATTATGAACATTGGATTGGACGTTGGATTCCTCCGAAATAAATTAACCACTTCCATCGACTATTATGACCGGCTGACCACGGGCATGAACCGGCCATCAGAAATGTCAATTCATCTCACAGGCGCTTTTATGGCTCCCCGAAAAAATAT
>CAYVSF010000643.1:0-1543 GCA_964453775.1 uncultured Bacteroidales bacterium | reverse complement strand
TTCGCTTTCTTCCTCGTTGATTAGAGAAACATACACCGGGTTTGTCATAGGATTTTCATTGGAATTAGCCAGGATCATGACTTGGAACAACACCAGACATCCAAAACCCAATAAACTAATGATCGGATGAAAATTTATACAAAGACAGGAGACAAAGGAACGACTTCACTTATTGGAGGAACCAGGGTTCCCAAATACCATGAGCGAATAGAAGCTTACGGCACAGTTGATGAACTCATTGCCTATATGGGTATGATAAGAGATCAAAAGATAGAAGAAGCAATTAAGAATAATCTTATCGAAATCCAGGACAGGTTGATGACATGTGCTTCAATACTGGCAACAGATTGTGATAATTGTGATGTAAATATCCCGAAACTCTATGAAGCCGACATTGAGTTTCTGGAACAGGAAATTGATAAAATGGAACAGCAATTGCCCCCATTGCGTTCGTTTATTTTACCCGGAGGTCATACTACTGTTTCTTTTTGCCACATTGCAAGAAACGTTTGCCGCAGGGCAGAAAGATTTGCCATAAAAGTGAGCGATCAGTATAAAAACAGTGAAATGGTTATTCAGTATTTAAATCGTTTGTCTGACTTTCTATTTGTGCTTTCCAGGAAACTCTCCCTGGATCTGTATGCAGAAGAAATTCCGTGGAAGCCGAGAGTATGATGAAAAAAATTTGGTTTATTAAATTTATTTTTATATTTGCACAATTTTAAGAGCGAAAATTCAAAAAACCCTTACATAATATGTATTGGACACTCGAACTTGCATCCAAATTAGAAGATGCACCATGGCCCGCAACTAAAGAAGAGCTTATCGATTATGCAATTCGTTCAGGAGCTCCTTTAGAAGTAATTGAGAATCTTCAAGAAATTGAAGATGAAGGTGAAGTGTATGAAAGCATTGAAGATATTTGGCCGGATTATCCAAGTAAAGATGATTTCTTCTTTAATGAAGATGAATACTAAGATATAAACCACCTCCTTCAGGTGGTTTTTTTACTTCATTATCTAATTTTCCCAAACAAAAATATCCTGGTACGATTTTGGTCGATACATTTCCCACCATTTAAATCCTTTAAGAAGATTCTCCTCTGCTTTTACCTCATCAAGTGGATAAAGGATACCATCCGGTTTCTTTATCATACTTATTTTTGACACCTGCCCATCTTTTAGGTAGATAAAAATATCGGAACTTTCTGCTTTGTTCATGCCTACAATATCTCCCTCCTCTGTGGTGTAATAAATGGATTGGCCATTCCCATATACTTCCATACGCCTTAGCTCACCATCTATAAAAAATCCTAACATCTTCTTACCAAAAATCTGGTTGTAATGCACACTGTCTTCTTTGCTTATAATGAACGCTTTTTCCAAGAGCTCGAAATGCTCCATCTCTTGATTTTTCGTATGAATGGCCACCAAATTTGCTGTCATCTGGCTTTCTCCCGACCAAATAACCGGCTCGTTATACAATCGAATGATAGAATCATTAAAGGTATAAACCAGGGAATCGCACTTGCCCTGTAAATCGG
>CAYVSF010000642.1:0-1550 GCA_964453775.1 uncultured Bacteroidales bacterium | reverse complement strand
AAAATGAATCTGAAAACATTTTAAAAAAACATGAATAGTAATTTAAACCAACTTGTTATGAAAAAGATGAATTTTTTGAAAGTATTAATGACAATGGTAATGGCTTTTGCCATTACAGGTGCTTACGCTCAGTATACTGGTTCAGATATTACTGGTGACGGAGCAGATTTTGCAACCAACTGGGAGACTTCGGCTACTACGCATATGATTGAAGGAACCACAGTTCCGCTATTTGCTATGCCGGATCCTTATTTCCATCCAGATTATGACAATGTAGCTGAAGACTATACTTTGAATGATGATGGCTTTACCTGGACATGGACAGAAGGAACAGGAACACTTACCATTAACCAATCTGCAGCGGAAGACAACTATGTAACTGTATCTGCAGCAGCTGGTGATGCCGGAACTTATACAGTAAATGTACTTGAAAGTACGCCTGCTGGATGGGGTGGATGTAACGATGGTACCGGACAGGATATAGACGTTGTTGTTCATGCTACTCCAACTGCTACATTAGGCGGTGATGCAACTTATGAAGGTTGTGAAGGAAGTACAGGTGCTCCTGCTGCTATTGAAGCTAACATTTCTGATGGTTGGCAAAACTACCGTCTGGTTTGGACATTGGAAATTAAAACGCTGAATGCAGACCTTACTGATAAGGATTTCTATGATACTGATAAGACTACAGCTGGTGTACCTTTAGCAGAAGAGTATACACCTGGTGCTCCTCAAGCTGTTGCAGCTGCCGGCCCACATAATATTACTTCTGTTGCTGGTGGTTTTACAGTAATTGATAATAGCACAACTGTTTATACCTATAGCTTAACCAGTATTAATGATCAGGCTTTGCGTTATGGTGATTTCCTAGGATTAAGCGGTAGTGATGCAGATGCTAGTTCATTTACTTACAATGCAATTGGTGAAACTGTATCGGTAACTGTTTATCCTACTCCAACTACTGGACCAATTTATCACATCAACAGTACTTGGGCTAACTAATAACAGTTTTTTTAAGAACTTTCTGGGATAAGCCTTCGGGCTTATCCCTTCTCTCTAAAAAGAAAAGGAATCGTAGCGAAAAAGAAAAAAGTGAAAGCAAGAATTTCCATATTAGCCTCAATCGTTTTACTCTTTCTTTACAGCTTTGTAAATGCACAGGATTTACCAGTCGCTTGCGGCGGTGATTTGGTGCGTTACGGGGTGGTTGGAACCGAAGGTTCTGCATTCGTATGGGAAGTGGAAGGGGGAGAAATTGTGGAAAACTACAACGATTCCATAGATGTAAGATGGTTTGCCGAAACAGCAACCCGAAATATTACAGTTACAGAAACAAATATTTACGGTTGTACCGGTGAACCCTATTTTGATCAAATTTTTGTTTCCATTCCCGATTTGAGCATAGACGTTGATCAGGATATTTGTGCAGGAGAATCCTATGAATTTATAGCCAATAGTGACGATGAAGTTGACTATTCCTGGCAGGACGGAAACACAGGAGATTCATATTTAGCCTCAATGGAAGGTTACTATCGAGTAACCGCCACAGA
>CAYVSF010000641.1:0-1556 GCA_964453775.1 uncultured Bacteroidales bacterium | reverse complement strand
AAATGGCGTGATTTACGCTGTGGATGATGAATCCTGGAGTGAAACTGCCGATAATGATGGAGATGGCATTGCAAGTCACCAGATTAAACTGTCCGATGAAGGTTTTGCCAATCAGGAAGTATACATTGCTTTCCGCTTAATGACACCTCATCCGGGTGGCGACAGACTTGCTGTTGACAATATTGTAGTATCTGAACTGGATGTTACAGCACCTGTGGTGAGCAATGAAGCACAAACCGTTGTGGTGGGCGAGGATGTATATGCCCAGTCTAATGAAGCGACAGGTTATATTTATATGGTACTTGATGGAGAACCGCAAACAACCGTAGCAGAACTGGATGAAGCTGCAGCAAGCAGTGCAGGTGCAAAAGTGAAAGTAACTGCTGCCAATACAAATATGACACTTTCTACAGATGGATTAATCGTGGGTACTTATTATGCTTATGCAGTGGATTCTGCCCTGAATAAGTCGGAAAAAGGAACCAATGCGATTATTGTAGAAGAGGCTACTAATGTTGAAGAACCAGATGATGACAGAATTACTGTGTATCCGAATCCTGTAAAGAGTCAACTGTATATTTCAAATACAACTGATATCAGGCGTGTGGTAATTACCAACACAATTGGTCAGGAAGTAAAAACCATGAGCCTGAACAAACAGGAGCAGGCTGTGATTGCAACGGATGATTTACGTGCAGGTATTTACTTTATTTCATTCATAGATAAGGAAGAAAAGATTAAAACTTCCAGGTTTATTAAGCAATAAAGAGAGTGGAAGATGAAAAGATGGGGGCTTTTATAGCCCTCATCTTCTTATATTTGTATAGTCAATAAAACAGAATTTGCAATGAAGAAGAGCTTATTTCTTAGTATATTATTTTTTGTTTTTTTAAAGCTATCAGCAAATCCTGGTAGTTTATTAGTTATTGGAGGAGGATCAGAAAAAAATTCTCCAAATAGTTGGAATCATGCTGCCTACACATGGGCTGTTGATCAATCGGAGAATAAGAAAGTGGCTATCATTGCTTTTGGCGATGCCGACAACTGGATGCCTGATTATTTTGTCAACGAATGTGAAGCGGTTAGCGCAAGCAATTTTAATATTAGTTCCGCAATAACAGCAGATGCACAAACAACTTATGACGATTTAATGAGCTATGACGTAATTTTCCTTAAAGGTGGTGATCAATATAATTACTACAGTACATATAAAAATACAAAGACACAGCAGGCCATTGTGGATAAATACAATGCAGGAGGTGTGATCTGTGGTACATCGGCAGGTTTAGCCGTTTTATCAGAGGTGATATTTACTGCTAAAAATGGCACTGTTTATCCTGATGAATGTATTGAGAACCCATTGAACACAGGTGTTACATTGTCCAATGATTTTTTGAATCTATTTCCGGGATACCTGTTTGACTCGCATTTCACCCGTCGCGCCAGGTTTCCCAGGTTAGTCGCATTTATGGCAAACTGGAAATTTAAACAGGATAAAAATGTTATTGGCCTCGGAGTAGATGAGATGACAGCTATAGCGATAGGTAAAGATAATG
>CAYVSF010000640.1:0-1556 GCA_964453775.1 uncultured Bacteroidales bacterium | reverse complement strand
GGAACTAATCCTTTTAGACATATAAGCAGCAAGGCAGGTATCACCTCTCCCACTTCTCCCAATCAATTCCCGTGGATAAAAAGAAGCTTGAAAGAATTTTTCTTCTGCTAATACCAATACCCCTTCCTTATGAGTAATAATGACTTCTCGGGGACCCATATCCTTAATCAGAAAAGCGGCTTTTTTAATATCCTTTTCTCCTGTTAGTACTTCGGCTTCTACTGCATCAGTTTTTAATACCTTAATACAGGATAAAACCTCTCTCTTCTCCGGCCAGGGTTTTGCTACCAGTTTTCCATTATTATTCACCCGGAGAAAACTCTGAATATCAGCAGCTAATACTGATTCCTTTTGAGAAAGCTCTTTAATCATTTCCGGGGATACCTCTTCGCGCATGGAAGCACCAACAACAATTACTTCAGCCTTTATAGGAATAATCTCTTTTAAGGTAAAAGGTTCCGCCCAATTCGTTACAACTATCACTCTTTCATCAGGATTATCGGAAGGATATACTAGTCTAAGACAGGTAGATTGCTGTGTCCAGGTAATTAAAGTCTCTACTCCTGTCTTTTTCAATTCGCGAATTACTTCAGCATCTTCCCTGGCAAGCCGACTTATTGCTAAAACTCTCAATCCCATTCGAGCTGCTACATTGGCACCATAATTAAAGGCTCCACCATCAACGACCCTGGTTCCGGTAGAAGAGACGATATTATCCTTAGTATAATGGCCGATAAAGGCTATCTGGTAAGGTATACCCAATTTTTCAACCTCCGTTTATTAAAAAACAGTCATTCTCTTTATTTTAAATTCAGGTAATCAATTGCCTGGTTAATTTTAGCCTTTAATTGTTGTTTATCTAATTTTTGTATCTCTTCGGCAAAAGGTTCAAAAGAGATAATCCCTTGATATCCTCTATTCACTAAAAATTCTATTTGCTCTTTGTTGTTCATTTTATCCCTGCTAAAATCTATATTCCGATATTTATCCTGATACTGATCAATAGGTATCTCTGCAGTAATAGATGAAATATGCATGAGTCCGGTGAACTGAATATCATATTCTCTGGCCAGTAGATTCAAGTCATCGGGTCCAATAGCATGATGGAAAGTATCATAAACAATTTTGTAGTCTTTATATCCCACTTCTTTCATTATTTCCATGGCTGCAATAACAGAAGATAAAGAACTGGAATTAAAACCAAGAGGTTCAATGTATCCCATTATTCCGAAATCTTCAAAAACATTTATTAATTCTCTTAATATATATATGGTTTCATGATACTGTTTTTCCGAACAACGGTGATCATTTTCTTCATTCATCGGACAAAGGACAATAGCCTGACAACATATATTTTTCGCTAAAGTGAGCAAATAATTTAATTCTTCTTTTATTTTATCTATTTCTTCCAAATTATTAAATCGTTGTAATGCATTAATTGAACAGATTTGAATATTGTATTGTTTAGCCAAATTTCTGATTTCCTGTATAGAATAAAAATCAATAATCTTTCCACCGTTTATATCATTGCGTAATTCCACCCAATTTAATCCCAA
>CAYVSF010000639.1:0-1561 GCA_964453775.1 uncultured Bacteroidales bacterium | reverse complement strand
CAGCAGGAGGGTCAACCATCGATTCAATATAAAGATATCATTGCAAATTCTTACCAGGAAGTAGATGCCCAGTAATTTATCCAGGGAAGCAGGCATATAAGCTGATGAACTGGCAGGTGCATTCTTTGTGAAATCCGGGATCCAGCTGTGGAATGGGAAGGCTCCCGCTTTTGTAAAGCTTCCGGTTAACAGGAAGAGGAATGCAAAAATGGCAAGTGCAGAATTTGTTCCAAGTTGTATTTCCGACATGTTAAGGCCATCTGCCATTTTCCAGATAATGGCAATACCCAGCATCATGATTCCATCTGAAGAGCCTACAATTATTAATGTTTTTTTAGCCGTAGCAGCGCTTTCCTCGTTGTTTCCCTGGATGAGCTTGTAAAGCGTAATGCCCAGAAAACCCCACATGAAAAGGAAAAGGAGAAGGTTGTCAGCCAATAATGCGGCGATTGCAGCACCGAGTGTCAGCAGGAAATAGGCATAGTAATCCCTGAAATTTATCTTGCTGTTGATTTTAATGAGCGAGTACATGCAAATGAGGAAAGCAAAAAGGGCTATTAGCACAACCAGGGACTGGTTTAAGCGATCAATATGAATGCTTAGGTATTTGGGGACAGCAGCAAGGTCTTCATGCAACCAGCTTCCTGAAGAGCCCATCGGTTCTATGCTTCCTCCTGTCATGGTAAAAATCACCCAGGCCCAGTATAAAGCAAAAAGGGCAACGATAGTAGCTATTATACCTTTGAAGATTCTTAATCTCTCGGGTAAAAGGAACAATAAGAGTCCGACAAGAATTGGCAAACCAATGATATTTACAATTGTATTCATCATCCTGTGCTTAAGTTTTTCCTTTTAACTTTCGGGTTACTTCTATCGATTTGTTAATGAGCTCTTGCCCATTGTATAACTGTTTTCCCGTTTTATAATCGTAGACAAAGGCCATTCTTTCTGTACAACAATAGCAGGGATCAACAGCGGCCAGTGATATGGTTGCATCTGCAATGGTTTGTCCCACGCAGGATTTTTTAAACGTTGCGATGTTAACATAACTTGGTGCTCTCACTTTGTGTCTTACCGGGGAATTGGTGCCATCGGTCACTACGCAGTGAAAAACCTCTCCACGTGGGGCCTCAGCATGCCCGGTGCCCATTCCTTCAGGAACTTCTTTTACTTTTACCTCAATATCCCCCTCTTTCGTTTTTTCCAGGCCTGTAAGGCATTGTTCTATGATTTTTACCGACTCAAACATCTCCAGGAGACGGACTTCCACCTTGGCAAAAACATCCCCTTTTTTTGCCGTGATTACTTTCCAGTCAACTAAAGGATAGGCAGCATAGGGATCATCCATTCTTACATCGATTTTTACATCAGAAGCCCTTGCTGTGGGGCCTACAGCAGCATAATCAAGAATATCTTCTTTTGTCAAAACTCCTACACCTTTAGTGCGGGCATGGATAACAGGGTCATCCATCACCGCTCCTGTGAGCAGATCTGTTTTTTTCTTAATCAGGGACATGACCTCCCGGATTTTTGGGATCATGTCCATGGGAATATCCCTGCG
>CAYVSF010000638.1:0-1586 GCA_964453775.1 uncultured Bacteroidales bacterium | reverse complement strand
ATTCTGCTTCAAAGGATTGTAAAAATCCCAGAAGTAATTTTTATAGGGTTCTAGTTTCCTCATAATTATACTGCAAATGTAACTAATTAGTTTCTTTTTTTTTAAATATTTTTTATTTTAACGGATGATATTTCTCTAATTCTTTCTGTAAATCTTCTAAATTGTCTGTCCTGTACCTTTCTGTGCTTGATACGTAACGATGCCCTGCCATGTATTGCACTTCCCTTAAATTATAATGGTTTAGCCAGTTTGTTATCACACTTGACCGGATTTGGTGCAGGCTTTTCAGTCTTGGCTGGTAACGGTTTATCATGTCTTTGATTCTTGGCATGCCACGTGTTAAACGTTTTTTATGAAACAAATAATTTCCTTCAATTTCTTCGTTTAGAGTTTTCCTTTCAGTCAGTAAATATTCATGTAAAGGCAGTATTTGAAAGGGTTTTAAGTCCAATATCCTTTTGTTGGTTCTCCTTGTTCCCGGAACATAGATTTTGCCTTTATCCAGTTGCAAATGGTTTATTTCAAGTTTTGCCAGTTCCTGAACCTGTAAGCCCTGGTAAATTTTTAAGCCTAAAATCAGGTGGTATCTTTTCAGTGTATCTTCGTGTGTCCATGCATTGAGGCTTTCAGGAAAACGGTTGTATATTTGGTTTAATTCTTTTTCGGTAAATAAATCATGTGGTATCCTGCGCTGAACACCTTTTAACCTGATTGGCTCTGCAATATTAGGAAGTTCTTTAAATTCTAAATAATAACTGAGTTTTTTTAGTTCTAAATTAATGGTTTTAGCACTTACTCCTGTTGTTTTCCTGTGCCTGATGTATTGCATTAAATTTTCATGTTCTAAACTCTCGATATTTAAATGATTTTCATGCAACCAGCGTTTAAATTTCTTTTCAATAAACTTATTGTAATCGTTGGCGGTGTTAATGCCAAAACTTTTATTTATAAGCCATCTCCTAAAATTTCCCGATTCGCTTTGCTCTCGGGACTTCACTTCGTTCAGCATCTTTCCTCCTTTGCTAAATGAGTGTACTTTTGTGTTGTTTCCAATGATTCATGCCCTAAAAACCTGCTGATAAATTCCAGCTTCATGCCTTGCTGCAAAAGATGCGTGGCAATGGAATGCCGCAAAATATGCAAGCCAAACGATTTTTCTTTTAGTTCCGGATTATTGGTCTGGTTTTTTAACCACTGCAAGCGTTGGTACATACCATGAAAAGCCCAGCGTTTGCCACGCCTGCCAAGTAAAAGGGCATTGGTTTTGCTTCCGTTTAATAATTCGTTTCGCTGTTCTGTAATGTAAGTTTTTAGGTTTTGCTTTATCTGTAGATTCATTGGAACGTAACGTTCTCGGTAATTTTTGCCTTTTCTCACATAGATAAGTTCCTTTTCAAAAAGGATATCACTAATATTCAGTGCTTCACCTTCACTTGCTCGCAAGCCACAACCGTAAAAAATACTTAACATTGCTGTATCTCTTTGATTGTAAATATTATCATCACTTTGAGCAGTTTTGTAAAGTGCTTTTATTTCTTCTTTGGTTAAATAAGTAGCTGTTGCTGTTATTTTTAGCAGTTCCGGTT
>CAYVSF010000637.1:0-1598 GCA_964453775.1 uncultured Bacteroidales bacterium | reverse complement strand
AGGCGGTCTTTGACCGACGAAGCTCGCGGGATTCATATTTTTAACGATTTGCTTTAAATAAAAAAGCTCGCCTTCGCTTCTTATTCTTCGAAGCTTCGGCGAGCGAAGGCGGTCTGGACGGGACTCGAACCCGCGACCCCATGCGTGACAGGCATGTATTCTAACCAAACTGAACTACCAGACCTTTTGTAATACCTGCGTTTTTGTGTCAAACGCGTTGCAAAAATAGTCGTTATTTTCTTCCTTCCAAAAAAAAAAGCAACTTTTTTAAAGAAAAGATCTACTTTTTTAGGCTTCTTTTTGAGTTGCAAAAAAGCTAAAGTTTACATGACCATATTTACGATGATTGATGTAATTGGGATGTGTTGTAAATGAATTCTTTGCGGAATGTTCCAGGATGAACCATCCTTCATCCTTTAGGAGTTGATTCTTGAATATTAAGTCTGGGAGAATTTCTATTTTCTCCAAATCATAAGGTGGATCAGCAAAAATAAGTTCAAACCTGGCTGCCGGAAATTTTAAATATCTAAAAACATCTTGTTGAACGACTTTAAGTTGGTTAAAATCTAATTCTGTTGCCGTCTTTCTTATAAATGCTGAATGTTGTGCTTTTTTTTCCACTGCAATAATGGATGGGCACCCACGGGATGCAAATTCGTAGCTGATACTTCCTGTGCCAGCAAATAAGTCCAAAACACTTAGCTCTTCAAAGTAAAAGTG
Organism: uncultured Bacteroidales bacterium; assembly: GCA_964453775.1. Lineage (GTDB taxonomy): Bacteria > Bacteroidota > Bacteroidia > Bacteroidales > UBA12077 > CAYVSF01. The sequence goes on along the minus strand of CAYVSF010000637.1, from coordinate 878 downwards.
GTTATTTAAGACATTAAAAAGCCCTTCTTTTGCCATATCGGTGGTTGGACGGGCTTTTATATTTTTTGGTGGATGAAAACTTCTTCCTCTATGACTTCCACTCACTATACGCATGAGTAATGATTTAAAAGATTTGTAAACCAGTGCATAGGAGCGGAAGCAAATGTATAACTGTAGGTATAATCTTCGCTTGGTTTTCGATATTTAACATGAGGAACGAAGCTACGTATTTCTCTATCTAAATGATCCCTTTTCCTGATAAAACCGGATAACCAAATTTCTTGTTTTCCCGGTTCTAAGTTGAATCTATTCATGCTTTGCAATAAGTAAAAAACAAGATCTTCCTCATTTTGATAAGCAAAAGTATTGTAAAACAACAGCTGTTTTTTACCTGTAATGGCAATGTCTACAAAGTCAGTATGTATATTCACATATATTAATGAATGATTTACGCGATCTGCATGCTGCATAATATCGTGCAGAAAAGTATGACCATGGAAGTAGAAATTGATTCCTTCAAATTTCTTTGTGATGATATTTGCGATAAGATTTGGAATGGCATAGATAATATACGAAGATGTTTCGGCATGAAGACCATAGTGCAGCTCATCCAGCTCATTCAATTGCTGATTGTACTGAAATAAATTTTTAACCTCCCCGGTTTTAAAATAAGGTTGGGGAACCAGGGTAACTTTATTTGTTGCGTATTGCAGGTGGCAGTTTTTATAAGATAGTTGCAGTAATTCTTCCTTTGCAAGATAACTTTCAAGCTTTTCAAGCTTTTCTTCCAGAATGGTTTCATTTAAAGGAATATACTTTAAGGCGACATACTTATTGCGCACCGGATCAAGAACACAAAAAGAAAATCCATTCAAGCT
>CAYVSF010000636.1:0-1603 GCA_964453775.1 uncultured Bacteroidales bacterium | reverse complement strand
GTTAAAAACAATACGTGCAATACTGTTTTTTACACCTTCGTTAATAACTTTTGTTGCTGTGGCAATAACTCCAATTACAGCTAAAAAAGAAAGTATGATAATCTGATTGGTAATGATGGATAAATGCATACAGAAATTTATGGATTTGATACAAAAGTAGGCATTTGGTTTAAATCATAGAAAAACGCAAAGAATAAATCTACTACTTGCAAACAATTTAGAGGAAAGCTGGGGAATTTTATGAAATAGTACTATTTTTGTGCTAATAAACGGGGTGTAGCGCAGTCCGGTTAGCGCGCCACGTTCGGGACGTGGAGGTCGTGGGTTCGAATCCCGCCACCCCGACAACAAAAAGCGAGAATAGCTCAGTAGGTAGAGCGTCAGCTTCCCAAGCTGAAGGTCGCGGGTTCGAAACCCGTTTCTCGCTCTTTTAACGAACAATTCATACCCTTCCGTGTTATTTCTGAAAGTAATATAACATGCAAAAAAAACGTTTCATGAGCTTTGCTATCATCCTTTTTGTCTTTATTGTATTTGTAGATTTTTATAGTTTTAAAGGAATTCGTTTACTTCTTAAAAACACTTCTTCTGATGTTATTCTCTATGGAACGTACACGCTGTTCTGGCTGGTTACCATATTTTCTGTGGGCCTAATCATTTATATATTGCGCTTGCAAAGCGTTGAACGAACTGCGGAAGTTTATTCCAGAATATTTCTTTTAGGTGGGATATTTATGCTCTTTTACATTCCTAAAGTATTCTTTATTGTTTTTCACTTTTCTGAAGATATTATTTATGGATTCCACTGGATTATAAACAAACTGATCTACAGGCCTAAAGCTGGGGCGCTATCCAGCAGTCCGGCTATCTCCAGGTACAAATTTCTTACCCAAATCGGACTCATAATTGCTGCTATTCCCTTTTTTTCTATACTTTATGGCATGACCAAAGGACGTTTTAATTTTCGGCTTGTGCGACAGCAGTTATTCTTTTCTGATTTGCCTGCTGGTCTTTCCGGACTAAAAATCCTACAAATTTCTGATATTCACATAGGCAGCCTTTATGGTCATCAGGAAAAAGTAAAACTTGCTCTTGATCTAATTAATAATGAAGAAGCAGATATTTTAGTGTTTACCGGGGATATGGTGAATAATTTTGCAGAAGAGTTAGATGGATGGATGCCTTTGTTAAAAGGAATGAAAGCGAAGGAGGGAAAATATGCAATTTTAGGGAACCATGACTATGGCGATTACTTTGAGTGGAAAGACAAGGAAGAAAAACAGGCCAACCTTGATAAATTGGTAGCCCTTGAAAAGCAAGCCGGTTTTGATGTTTTACTGAATGAGTCCAGGCAAGTACAGCGCAATGGTTCTAAGTTCGAAATTCTTGGCATCGAAAACTGGGGACTTCCACCTTTTCCGCAGTATGGCGATTTAGTAAAAACTATGAAAGATACATCTCCCGATAGCTTTAAAATTCTGATGTCGCATGATCCCTCCCATTGGGATGCCGAAGTGCTTCACAAAACCCCAATTCAACTTACACTTTCCGGGCATACACACGGCATGCAGTTTGGCATTGAGGCTGGTCCGGTAAAATGGAG
>CAYVSF010000635.1:0-1608 GCA_964453775.1 uncultured Bacteroidales bacterium | reverse complement strand
CATTTTCAGGCACCCGCAGCAATACCGGAGCAAAATTTAATATGCCGCGAATTCCTTTTTCCACCAGAAAACTTGTCACTTCCTGTGCCGAAAACTCAGGCACGGAAAGGACTGCCACAGAAACATCAAAGGCATCTATCACCTCATCAATATTTTCCATGGGATAAACCGGGATATCCATTTTCTTATTTTGCTTGGTGGGATCGATATCAAATCCGGCAACCAGGTTCATATTATTGCTTTTAAACCCTTCATATTTCGCCATAGCAGCACCTATATTACCCAACCCCACCAAAATAACATTCTGCACTTTACCGCTTCCAAGTATTTTACTTAAGCTTCTAAGCAATTCATCAATTGAATAACCCCCTCTTCTTCTTCCTTTAATTCCTAATTGTGAAAAATCCTTCCTCACCAATTCCGCACTAACTCCAGTTTCTTCACCAATGGTGTAAGAAAAAACCTTCTGTAATCCCATCTTTTTAAGGCGCATTAAACCCATTCTATAGCGCAATAATCGTCGTGTTTGATTGGTTCCTATCATAATATAGTTACAAAATTCACAATAAATATTTCACAATAAAATTATAAATTGTTTTTACAAAAAACAAATAATCTTACATTACAGTGTTAATAACTGTTTTGTTGTCTATTTATAATTAAACCAATTAAAAACTAGCGATTCAAACACAATCAATTCACAAAAAACATTGACAAGCAATAACAACTTTCATAACTTGTTTTGTGAAAAATATCACAATATTTATGGAAGATTATGTTTCCATAAGCAAGGCAGATTGGGACAATGCGCTAAAATTACTAGTGCAGAAATATGCTTTTTACGCCCCTGTCAATTCCGGCAAAAACATTGATTATAAAATAATTAGCGAAGAAAACATTCCTGCTATAATTTACAACACGCCCAAGCCTACCACTCCGCTTAAGCTCTTTATGAATCCGGTAAAGCAATTGGTCAGTGGCAACCCCCAAAAACAACAGCAAATAATATGCGGAGTGCCCGCTTGTGACCTCATGGCTCTCAACTTGCTGGATGAAATGTATTTGGATAACGATTATACCGATATCTTCTATAAATCTAACAGGGAAAGAAGTATACTTATTGGAACAGATTGTTTTTCAAGCCTTGAGCACTGCCATTGTGTGAGTGCTAACATCAATCCCTTTCCTGAAAAAAACCAGGATCTATCTCTGGCAAGGGTTAATGGAAATATGCTCCTGGCGGCTAAAACAGAAAAAGGGGAAACCTTATTAAAGGAAATAGCAAGTTCCACCACCTCCAGAAAAATCAATTTTCAGGAACAAGAATACCTTACGCAGCAAAGAACCAAAGTAAAAGAAGAGCTGAAAAACAAAAATAAAGATCTTCCCGGTTACAGTGCATCCGGAGACCTAATCAAAAAATCACCGGAAAGCATCTGGAAAAAATATGCAGAAAGCTGTGTAGCCTGCGGAGCCTGCGCAACAATCTGCCCTACCTGCACCTGCTTTCTACTGATTGACAAACCTGCTTTTGAGAAGATAAAACAACTGGACGCCTGCCAGTACCCCGCATTTGAAAAGGTGGCTGCTGGAGAGGATCCCCTGAAA
>CAYVSF010000634.1:0-1612 GCA_964453775.1 uncultured Bacteroidales bacterium | reverse complement strand
CCTGAACTAAACAACAATAAACTATATTCTTTAACATTCTATAGGACCAATATGACAGATACTATTCCTTTTTATATTTCCCATTTTAGAACAAGCTACTATGATTCTTTTGAGAAAAAATTATATGGTCTATTCATTAATAGAGAGGCTTACAATTGGTCTTATTACCCCGGTGTTGAATTAGCGACTAATGTGTATAGTAATAATGACTATCCGGAACTTTTTGATAAATATGAACTAACATCAGAAACGTTTAAAACAAATGGATTGGTAAGATTTGAAATGACAGGATGCAATAATAATTGGTTTACAGAGGTCGTTGATTCTATTTACCAGGTTATATATAAAACTCATCTTCGATTTACTCACCGGAACGCCACTGAACTTGGAATTCCTCCTGTAAAGAGTTTTATGGTCATTCAAACCGATGATATAGTAGATGACATATATATTCATGATCGAGATATTGAATCCGGATACATTGTGAAATATCCGGAATTCGATTTTGCATTTATCAGAATGGCATTTGATGAACAGGTAGAAAAAGATTTTAACAACCTAAAAAATCAATTAGAAAGTTATCCCTATGAAAATAAGATTGTGAATTATATTCGAAATAAAAAATATCCTAATATGACCGAAGGAACCTACTATTATGATATTCTCTATGTTTTGCCAAATGATAAGGTTACTTCAAGACGTTCCATTATAGCTGAATGGAATGGTAATTATTTTAGTAAATGATAATTTTTAAATGATTAGGAGGATTCCTGTCAAGGTACCCGATAATGGAAGGGACTAGTAAATTATTAGTATTTAAAGCTATATATATCATCATTTTTGTTTATGCTGCTTGTTTTTTAATATGAACACCTGGATTAGTTTTCGGGTTAACTGACAAGCTTTTTTATCACGAATTGAAACACTACCTAATATTATGTAACACAAGGATTATTTAACAATCAATAATTGAAAATGCAATAATCATAAACTTAAATATAAGCAGTAAAAATCACTCCTAAAATAGGGTTTAATGATAAACGTTGATTAGAATAATTTTTTCTAATAGAATGCCAAAATAGTATTCTATAATGGCTATTTCCAATAGTAGTCTATAGATCTACTGGACGCTTCCTAAATTGATTCGTCTTTTGTTCTAAATTCTATCATAAAATCGTCTGCGGGTACGCCCGAAGAGGATTTAAATCCTTTGCCTGTTAGTAGTAACTGATAATTGCTGTTTGCTTCAAGTTGCGCATGGATTATAACTGACTTATTATTATCCGTGAAATCAACACCTTTAATTTGGGGAACGCCTTCTTTTCCCAGAGGACCATAATTAAAGGAATAGCCTTCTCCTAATAAAGGCCTGCTGAAATCTACTGTAATGGTTTGCAATCGGGGATCCACATCTTTAGCATTATTCTCAAACTCCCGAATACCAGCTACTTTAGGCTGACCTTGTTCCATTTATACTTTCCAGGTATCTATTTTTTGCGCATAGTCTTCGTAAGCTTTGGCCATCTGTTTCATATAGCTGCCTATTGTAGGATAATCCGTTCTGTGCATAATCTTGCAAAAAACGGACACCAATTCCTGCTGAAAACGGACA
>CAYVSF010000633.1:0-1617 GCA_964453775.1 uncultured Bacteroidales bacterium | reverse complement strand
ATTCATCTGCAGTTTGCATGTGGGTGGTTATTGAGCCCTCCACTTTAGAGATCAGGAACAGGATGCGGGTGCAATTGGGATATCCCTATTCGTTGCCTGATGAGAATATTCCGGACGATAGAAATGATGAACGCATCCTATCGATTTTCCTGTACGATGATAAGCTGATTCAATAAGGCTCTATTCCACCGGATATTTCGTTCCATTAAGCCATATTGCAAGCTTTTCTCCGTAATTCGGCAGATACTTCAGGGTCGTTTTTTCAAAATCCGCATAATTTATGTCCTCCTTGTTGAGCAATTCCTCCAGGTAGGCTTCGTAATTTGTATCGCCCATTTTTTGCCATAAATCATACATAAACAGCCATACCCGGTCGTTCAGAATGAATTTATCTTTGTAATTTCCAATTTCATCTGCTGTGATGGAGAGAATGGATTTCTCTTCAGGTAGATCAAATCCCCGGGAGGTTTTTCCGGTCTCCTTTTTTTGCAGGTATCGTGCTTCCACCCCTTGCATGTGTTGCTGAATGTCATATACCGAATCGGGGTGGGTTTTATGGAGGGCCCAAACCTGGAAGAAACTGGGAAATCCCTCCATAAACAGCGCATAAAAAGGGTTGGCTTTTTGCAGTGGCAATTGCACATAGGGATGCACCAATTCATGGGCAATGGTGAGCTTGGGAAACAGCTCTTCTTCAAAATTGCCAAAGAGATTGGAGCTGATGCCAGTGATGTTATCGTTTGAAATGTTGCCATATTCCGGCATTTCCATCACATAGAGACTGTGGGTGTTTTTAACTTGACGCAAGTGGTTGCGGAACAATGTTTTCAATTCCTGCACGTAGGTCAAAATTTGCTGTGCTGCTGATTGCCTGTCCAAATAATAAATATGCACTCCCTTGTCAACCAGTATTTTCCAGGGACGTGCAGTACATTGGATATTTCTGATATTGCTATAGCCGGGACGCCAGGCAGCCTGATAACGACCCTCTTTTTCTCCTTCTTCCAGAAGTTTCCCGGAAACCACAGCCTTAAAACCTGCCGGCAGATTGATGTTTATGTTTTTGAAATTGGCCTTGTAGGGCTCGTCTTCGGGTTCCAGGAAGACCGGGAACCACAAGGAGTAGCCGTAGGAACGCAGGAATACACCTTCCTGCTGATCGATGCGCATGTAGTCGGACAGGCTTCTTGCCCCTGAGGGGTTGAAAAAGCCCGAATAGTAGATTTGGAGCGCTTGATCTTCATTATAGGTCTCCTGTACTTGTGTTTTTACCGCCACCCTGCTGTAATCGTAGCGGTAGAGTACCTTTTTACTTTCATAGTCCAGCTTTTTCCCGCCCGAAAGAATGCTGTCCACACGCAATTCGCCATGTAAGTAGAATACATCTTTTTGCGGTGGTGTATTTGTTCTGTTAATTTCCATTGCTCCCCGCATAAAGGACCTGGGCGAAACCGGGTAACTGTAGACGCTGGCATCTTGTGGAAAAAAATCTGCACTGATAGTGATAGTGGGAATGTCCTGCCCGGCAGAAACAAAGGGGAGAAGGCTTAAGATAAAAAAGAGGGCTCTTTTAATCATGTTTTTCCTTAATGACGCCTCCAATCAGCGAACGATGCA
>CAYVSF010000632.1:0-1627 GCA_964453775.1 uncultured Bacteroidales bacterium | reverse complement strand
TCGACTTTGAAAAATCAATCGAAGCATTTTTAAAGCTTCCATCTGTAAAAAGTCCAAATTTCTCTGGTAAGGCTTCCCGGAAAGGAATGTGATATGCGCATAAAATACATGTCAGTAATTGTGAACTTAATCGTTCACCATAACTAAGCACCTCATCATGAAGGAAATCCGGAACATCCCCAATAAAAAGAGCGCCCTTTAACAGGCTTTTTAAGCGCTCAATTCTTTGCTTCAATTCTTGCTCATAAGATTGTAACAAATCCTGATCCAGTATGCAGTACCTGGCAATTTTCCAGTGTCTGTCATACAAATCATCCAAAAACAAACAGATATCATTTTCCTCTTTACCAGGCTTTGAAAGAAAAGAAATCAGGTTATTTGTAATACCGGAAAGGGCTGAAACAACAAGCACAACAGGTTGATTGTAGTGTTTAATCAATCTGCTAATGGTTTTTATATTCTTAAAATCTGTAAGGCTTGAGCCTCCGATTTTTACTACTCTAAATGACATTTTATGAATTAATTAAGTTATACAATGGTAAAGGATAATAAAATAATGCAGGCTGAAAATCTTCTTTTCAGCGCATACACATGGCCATATGCATAACTCGAAGGATGGTGAAACGAAAACGAATGGCACCAGCTTGTGCGCTTCGCTCCTGAAATTTAATGGTTAGAATTTGTGGTAACATGATTATGCGTTTTAGTTTATAATCACCCGATTCTCCGGGATTAGGTTTTAGCACCTTTGCCTAAACGACGGGTTGCTAGAGGTTCTCAGAGCCTAGTCTCTCCCCTCTTCTCTATAATCCAAACGCCCTTATATGGAAAGGATGTTTGATATTGACTGCAAATATAGATAGAAAAATTACAATTCCAAACAAAAACAAATATAAAAACCAAGAAAAAAGCCCAAAAACCCTACTAACAGCACAATACAGAAGCTTACATTTTATTCGTCCATGCCCAATTTTTCCAGTGTACCTTTCGTAAATCCTTCCGGGGCCTTGAAAAAAGCTTCATCCAGTTCCTCTTTCTCAAGATTTACCACTTCTACGATAGATTCATACCCCGATTTAAAGGTAACCGTTTTCATGGGGAAGCCTTCTTTCAATAATTGTTGGTATTCCGGCTTCAGCATCCATGCATTTTCTTCCGAGATTCCTTGTTGTGTAAAACCGGTAAACTTTTGTTGATAGGTTTCCATGTCAAATTCATCGGCGACCTTATTCTTTTTGGGAAGCCATAATTCCTGCTTTTTCACCCCATTCACCTGAACCAAATAAAGTATATTGGGAACATTGGCAATATGTTCTTTTTCTCCTGTTTCTTTAATGGTTAAACTCATTTGCTGAAGGTTTTGCTCAAAACCTTTCCCGGGATCAATCATTTGTTCAAGCATCTTTTCATACATGGTACGCGTTGCCTCTCTTTTTCCTTCGGGAACACGCTCCAATTGTGTCTCCAGTGTCTTCATGAAAAGCTCGCTCAACTGATCGTGATAGTCCTGCAGGCTTCCCTCCCAGTAGGTTTTCTCTGCTATATTAAGGAGCATAAACTGCCCCGTATTGTTATCAAAAACCACCTGCATTCCTTCCTGCACAATCTTCATACGGTTATCCTGGAG
>CAYVSF010000631.1:0-1648 GCA_964453775.1 uncultured Bacteroidales bacterium | reverse complement strand
GAGATAAAGAACCTGGCCATCGGGTATCATGGAAAGGGGAAGAAAAATCTTACTGTATACAGCGATATTAACCTGGAGGCTAACGAGGGTGAAATGATAGCCCTGGTGGGTGAAAACGGCATTGGCAAGAGTACTTTATTGCGCACTCTGGCCCGGCTGCAGGAAAAAGCTGCAGGATCCATTCGATTTATGGGAAAGGAACAACACCTGTACAGCCGTCGAAATTATGCAAGGCTTGTTTCCTTTGTAAGTACCGAGATTGTTAATGTGCACAATTTAAAAGTATTTGATTTGGTTGCTCTTGGCAGATTTCCGCATACCAATTGGTTGGGAAAACTAAATGAGCATGATCACTCGCTGGTAATAAGATCGCTGGATTTGGTAGATATGACCCATATGGCACAGAAGAATGTTTCTGAAATTAGCGATGGTGAGCGCCAAAGAGTAATGATTGCAAGAACCCTGGCGCAGGATACCCCTGTAATTATACTGGATGAACCTACGGCCTTTCTTGATTTGCCAAATAAGTATGAACTTATTAAGTTGCTAAGCACCCTGGCGGATGAAGAAAAAAAGACAGTTATATTTTCTATTCATGATCTGAATATTGCGCTGCATCAGGCCGATAAAATTTGGTTAATGCATCCCGAAAAAATTATTTCAGGTGCTCCTGAAGATTTAATCTTGAATAATGTTTTTGATGATCTGTTTCCGAAAAGCCGGTTGCATTTTGACAAACGAAAAGGAGATTACCTGTTTAGGAAGGAAATAATAAGCTGCATTAGCCTGGAAGGAAAGGGGCTGAAACATTACTGGACAAAAAAGGCACTGGAACGGATACATTACAAAGTTGTGGAAAAATCGGATGACATGCATTTGGTTGTGGGAGAACAGAAGAATGAACCATGGATACTTTATAAAAATGGTACGAAATTTGAATTTGCATCTCTTTATGATGTAACTTTATTTCTCAAGAAATTGATTAACCATTAAAAATTAGGCTTATGCAAAGTTTGAAACGCTTTACGTCCTATTTGCTGATTGGAATCGTTATGATCATTACTTTCGTGGCTCTTCTTGACATTTGGGATATTATTGACCTGGAGGATGTCTTGCGAAAGATCATCACATCGCTTTTCGTAATTTTCGTTGCCTCCGTTGTTGTTCTCTTTATTTTTTCTGTGCTGATAAAGGATGATGGACCCGCTCCCAAAGAAAAAAATGAATAGAACCATATGTGAAATGAAAAAAAAATCAGGAGCCCGGATGAGTTCCTGATTTTTTATGGGATAGTTTTAGTGTTTAATCAAGTCGTTCTTTTAGAATTTGCTCTACGGCTTCATAGCCAATACTTTTGGCAATGATTTTTTTGTCTTCATCCAACAGAAAAACAGAGGGTGTGCTTGCGACATTGTAAAGGAAATGGAAATTTGATGTACGGTAAGGATCCCATACATTCAGCCAGTCCAGTTCTTTTTCATGAATAAATTTCATCCACTCTTCTTTATCGGTTTGCGTGTAAACAGCTAATACTTCAAATTCAGAGCGATCATATTGATGATAAAGTTTGAGCATCTTGGGTGTAACCGTTTTGCAATGTCCGCAATTGGGCTCCCAAAAATAAACCATGGTAAGCTTTGCATCGATG
>CAYVSF010000630.1:0-1652 GCA_964453775.1 uncultured Bacteroidales bacterium | reverse complement strand
GGGGGCAATTTTGGCAATCTGCTTTAGCAACTCAATAATACTTCTGTCTTTTCCGATGATAGCGCTAAAATCGTATTTTCGTTCTAATTGCTGACGGGGAAGCTCCTGCTGCTGTGCTGTTTCCCGTAACGAAAGATGGGTCTCGATGGAACGCAGCAACTGTTCATTGCTCCAGGGTTTGGTGATGAAGTCGCGGGCGCCCTGTTTTATTCCTTCCACCGCTAAATCAATGGAACCCCATCCCGTAATCAGGATAACGGGTACTTCGGGATGAAAAACGTTTACTTTTTGCTGCAGTTCCAGCCCCTCACGCCCGCTGGTGGAATTGCTAAAGTTCATGTCCATCAGGATGAGGGAAGGCTGGTTTCTTCGCAACCATTCCAGGGCAGGCGCAGGTCCTTCGGCCAGGTGTACCCTGTGCTTATGCGCTGTGAGCAAAAGTTTTAAAGAAGTTCGTACGGCAATATCATCATCTATCACCAGGATCATATCAGCAAATTTTTGAATGTGCAATGTACAAAACTTATTCCTCTTTCAGGGCTTGTGCCGGTTCAATTTTTGCCGCCTGCCTTGCCGGTACAAGAACACTTAAAAGTACCATAATGGCAATGATTCCCAATGCAGCTCCCGTCGATTGTAAAAAGAGCTTCCAGCTTAAAGGAAAAATTTCCAGTGCGGGAATTTGCACCACCAGTAAAATAGAGGGAATAACGCCCATCAAGGTAATGAGATAGGTTTCCAGGAGGATCATCTTGCGGATGCTTTTGGCGCTTGCACCGACAGAACGGCGCACAGCAATTTCTGCTTTGCGTTGTTTGACCTTGTACCCCAAAATTCCCATTAATCCCAAAAAGAGATTAAAAATCAGGAAACCAATAATGAGAGCTGCCGTGATCACATCATTCCCGGTGAATTGATTGGCTTTTTCTTTCATGCTGGCAAAACTGCTCATTTTGTGAATAATGAACTCTTTTGGAGCAAGTATTTGGAACACCGCCTTGTGGATTTCCTGCATGGGAAAACGCCGGCCTTCTTCCAGGCGAATAAGATAATCTGTACGCCCACTGGATGTCCAGGAGCTGGTGGTAATGGGAAGAAATGCAACAGCGTTCTCATGATCGTATTCGTCCCGCTTGAAACGTTCTATAACACCAACAACTTCATAGTTCTGGTACTTTGTACGGATGCGCTTCCCCAGTGCTTCTTCTCCGTCGAAGATTTTTTGCGCAGCCAGACGATTTAGAACAATGGGTTGTATGGTGGAAAGGGTGTCTTTGGCTTCAAACCACCTGCCTTTGAGTAGGTTTGGCTTCAATACTTCATCATACTGATCGTCGCACTGCTTAATGCCCAGTTGTTCCTGTTGCTCACCGTAGGAAAAAACATGGCCGTTGTAGTTGAAGATAAACGGACTGGCGCCTTTTGACATGCTCACGGCTTCCACGCCGGGTACCTGTCGGATGGCTTCCTTTACCTGGTTCATCAGTTCGGGATCATTTGTCCAGTTTTCATTGCTGTTGCTTATTTCCAGGTAGTGGCAATGGTCGGTTTTCAGACCTGTACCTTCCATGTGCAAAGCAATTTTCTCTAGAAAATAGGTGCCACGAACTAGAATCACCGTGAAAATCAGAAATAATTCAAGAATTAAATAA
>CAYVSF010000629.1:0-1652 GCA_964453775.1 uncultured Bacteroidales bacterium | reverse complement strand
CTACGATGCCGCCCAGCGATAACAAGATGGAAACCAAATACAACCAAAACCCTTTGCCATCGGGTTTCATCTTGCTGTAGGTGCTCTCGAATACCTCTAAAAGAATAGCCATCGATATCAGCTTAAACAGCAAATCGGAGGGCAAAAAATGACTCCCATCCCGCATTTTTAAAATAAGCTCCCCAACTAATAATATTAAAACAGCCAAACGGCCAGCGCTCCATTGTTTAATAAAATCCCAAAATTTGTCGAATGAAATGTTCATAATAATTCGGTTAATAAATTAATTCTGGAGTGGTTTTCTTGATCTTTCAGCACAAGGGCAGGCTCAATCATAACACTCCAATTGTCCTTTAAAGATAAGCAATTGTTTCGAAAAAGCAGGGAAGCAAACTTACTATTTTCTGATTATCTGCAGCTGTGTTTTTTTGTTATTTCCGGAAAAAGACACATATTTACACTTGCTAAGGATATATGCCTGGCTTCAGTTGAAACGACACTCAAATTATTAACCGATATATAATGGAAACCAAGGTCAATAAAGGAATCGACGAAGGAACAACGCATCAAATAAGGAACCGTATACAAGCCAATGAACCGCGCAATAATTCGTGGAACAATTACCTGGATATAGAACGAGACTTAACCTGGCTCCAACGCTATTGCAGTCACAAGATGGGTATTTTAGTTAAAAACAGCGGGTTAGAAGACAATCAGGCAAAATCAAAAGCTCATTCTGTAGAGGTAGAACAGATGCCGAAACCAGAAAGCCTTTCCCCCTGGGATAGCTTACTTCAATTAGAGAACTTTAGTGCATGGGAGCGATTGATACTCCTCACAGCCATAGCTCCCCATTTTTCTCCGGGTATTTTATCTTCGCTTGCCACTAACAATCCCCTAACGAATGCTTGTTTCCCACAAGTAGGTGGCATCGTAGATTCCAACAACAAAGAATTCACGCCCACCGTGGAGACCATTCGGTTTCTAACGGTTAGCAACCAGATACAACACTTATATGCAGTGGACAGACTGCTAAAAAAAGACAGCCGCCTGCTTCGAAAAAACTACATCAGAATTAGCCCAGTCGGCAATCAAGCGGTATGGAATAAATACAAGGTAGAGTGCAGCGAAGAGTTTCTATCGTTGATAAAAGGAGAAAAGTATGTTCCGGATTACAGCAACAGCTTTCCGGCTTCCAGAATCTCCACTAAACTGGATTGGGACGATTTGGTGCTCCCCTACGATACCTTCCGAGAGTTAAAAGAGGTAACCATCTGGCTTAAGCACAAACAGGAAATATTGAACCATCCCGAACTGGGTCGCTTTATCAAACCCGGATTTCGTTCTTTGTTCTACGGTCCCCCAGGTACCGGAAAAACATTAACCGCTTCCCTACTGGGGAAAACCACAGGTCTGGATGTCTATCGAATCGACTTATCCATGGTGGTTTCCAAATGGGTAGGTGAAACAGAAAAGAACCTGAAAGGGATATTTGATCAGGCAGAAAACAAAAATTGGATCCTGTTTTTTGATGAAGCCGATTCCCTGTTTGGAAAACGCACACAAACAAAAAGCTCAAACGACCGCTACGCCAACCAGGAAGTAGCATACCTTTTACAGCGTATCGAGGACTTTCCGGGCCTTGTCATCCT
>CAYVSF010000628.1:0-1655 GCA_964453775.1 uncultured Bacteroidales bacterium | reverse complement strand
AAAAATCTTTTCCTCTGTATTTTTCTCGCTCCCAGTCATTTTATCAACCAATTAGTTTAATCTTTTAGTTTAACCATATGGTCAAAATTACAAAAAGTTCTTTTTTCCACCAAAAATTAGTTCATGTTTTATTTGTCAAAACCCACATTCATCCATTCAATTTATTGATTCACAATAAAATATTTATATGATTTTTTAAAATACATTTTGATTTTTATCGAGGAATGATTTAAAACTGAAAGGATATTATTAAATTTGTAAGATAAGGGTACAGTTATTGCAATTGATTGTATAAATCAGAAATAAATAAAAAGATGCAAAGGATAGGATTACTTTTCATAGTAGGTTTGTTCATTAGTCAGCTTACATTTGGCAGGGATTACACCGACAGGCAGTTTGCCATGTTCGACATTGAGTTTAGCATTTCCAAGGAATTCAGGGAAGAGATGGAAGCAATAGAAGATTACATTGACGGCCTTGCAGATTTTCAAAATCGCACTAAAGATGCATTAAAATCGGCATTAATCCATCATATGTACTATTACATGGAAGAGCGCCTTGAGCGAGAAGTAGAATTGGATCTGTTACCCGTAAATACCTTTTTAAATGAAGTAAAATATGATGATTATGGCTTTCCACGATCCTCAATACGCGAGGCGTTACGGGTAGGCTATTCGCATTATTATATCAAGGTTGATTTTAAACTGGAAAGCATAACCGAGAAGGAGCGAGAAGTAAATCCGGAGCTTTTTGAAGGAATAGATTATGCAGTTACCATGCCTCAAATGAGTATACATATCACTGTATACAATGATGAAGGGATGATACCGGTGGATAACTGGATCGGCGTGGCAGCTGCAAATGCACCAATTCCCATAGCCAATGACTTTCTAAAAGGTTATGATGGAAGAGAGGTTAAAATCAACCCCGAGGCACAAAAAGAAGAAAACCTTTATTTGCTTTTTGACAGAGCTATTTCTCACATGATTAATAAAATATAGCAGCAAAATTAGCATGCCGATAAAGCATACAGGACTAGGGATCATGTCGGGCACTTCGCTTGATGGAATTGATCTTGCTGCTGTCAGGTTTTCAAAGACTGACAACTGGGAATATCAACTGCTTCATGCTGAAACAATAGCTTACCCTAATCGCTGGAAAGAAAAACTTCACAATGCCTTTCAATATTCTGCCGTTGAGCTGGCTAAACTGGACATTGAACTTGGGTTTTACATTGGCGAGACAGCCCAAAGATTTCTCGAGAAGAACCAAGTAGAAGTAGACTTCATAGCCTCTCATGGCCACACCATATTTCATCAACCACAGGATAAAATAAGTTTACAAATAGGGCATGGACAAGCATTAGCTGATGTCTCCGGAAAAATGGTTATCAATGATTTCAGAACCGGAGATATTCTTCTTGGAGGGCAGGGAGCTCCTCTGGTGCCCGTTGGCGACCAGTTGCTGTTTGGAAGCTATACCTATTGTCTAAATCTGGGTGGTATATCCAATATATCATTCAATAAAAAGAAGAAACGAATAGCCTATGACATCTGTCCTGTTAATATGGCCTTAAATTATTTGAGCATGCGTATGGGGGAACCATTTGACAGGGATGGCAAGTTGGGAAAAAAAGGCAGTATCAATAAGGAATT
>CAYVSF010000627.1:0-1658 GCA_964453775.1 uncultured Bacteroidales bacterium | reverse complement strand
CTGAACCGTGCAAATTGATTGATAAAAATAAAGAAAATGTTTACAAATATACTTCAAAAGGCAATATGGTTCCGTCGGGAATATCCGTATCGGTATCAGAAATCGTATAACTGGCATGGTAAAGGCCGCTACTGCTTCCCTGGGAAAAACTGGTGCTCACATCTTCTCCATTGACAGTAAGGGTATGAATATCCAGGTCTTTTTCGCCATAAGCTTCGTAAATATCCAGGGTAACGGTTTCTCCAACACCCAACACATTCCCGTTTCCCGGGTTAAAAACCACGGATGAAATCTTGGGGGTATGTGCATCAATGCCCGGGGAATTCGCTTCTGTATTTGTTTCATAAGGTGTAGAGATATTTCCATTAACATCCTCCAGAATAAAATAAATGGGAATGGCTTCCGAGGCATCAAGAATATCCTCATCGCCCTCCTCTATCCAATAATTAAAGCTGTAATAATCTGCATCCTTTAGGGAAAGGCTATCGGCCGGAATCGTTTTTCCATTGATAATCAGTGTATCAGCAACTAAATCCGGTTCAATGGCATCTTCTCCCCTGGCTATTTCAAGCTTTACCTCCAGCATAGACCCTAAGCCAAGTGTTGAACCATCACCGGGTATAAAAACAACAGAAAGAATTTCTGCTGCTGCCTTGTCTTCGCCACTTCCCTGTCGATCGCTATTCAGGTAAACAGCATTATCATAGTAAGCCAGAATTTTGTCCGAGGAACTATAAGTATATCCATAATAGAGGGTCTCATAAGCATTATCCTGAATTTCACCCTCACTCTGGTTATTAAAATACAAACGTACGTATTTGTCATTGGCATCTGATGAACTGGCAATAACAGATACATCTGTAAAAAAATCTACGGAATTGTTGGAAGTGGGGTTGCTCAAATCGCTATGGCTACTAAATTTCCAATCGTTCGCATCCACGGCATCGAAAAGTGAAGCATCGTCTACCGGTTGGTTGAATTCGAACTCCATGCCGTCCGACATGCCATTCCCATCGTGATCTACCGTGTAGGCCCGTACAATATATAGTGTATCCAACTGTGCTTTAACACCTTCACCTGCCAAAAGTAACAGCAGTAATGCGATTAATAAACCTGGGCTTTTCATCATTTTTTTCATCATTTTCCTGGATATTAAGTCGTTAAATCCCAACTCCTCTTTCCTTCTTCTTTTTTTTAAAAAAGGTAATTTTTACAATTCCCCTTCCTGGTTTAATTTGATCAGGCAGACCTGTTCATTTCCCTCCTGACCAGAGGTTCCGGCAAGAATATAAGAACCGTCATTGAGAACTTCTATGGCATGCAGGCGCTGATTATATCCGCCATAAACATGCTCGGCAATGGCATTTCCATCGCCATCCACAGTAAGAAGGTACCCAAAATCACCGGTGATACTACCCTGAGCTCCGGCAACAACATAAGTACCATCCTTCTCAAGCACATCATAGGCTTTATCATTCAAATTTTTTCCGAAGGATTTATTCCAGATGATCTGGTGTAGATCGTCCTTTTCTACCAATGCCAAATAGACATCAGCATTCTCACCGGAAATATTTTCTACCCATCCGGCAATTAAGAAACCTTCTGAAGTTTCCAGGGCGGCACTTCCATAGTCGTCGTAAATACTACCGTAAGTAAAT
>CAYVSF010000626.1:0-1662 GCA_964453775.1 uncultured Bacteroidales bacterium | reverse complement strand
GCTGAAAAACGGATTGGTCTCTGCGAACTCCCCTAAAACTTCCCCATCAATAGTAGGAGAACCTGTATATCCCCCGGTAATATATAACTTATCACCCACCAGGGCGATTGCATTAATATAAAACAACTTTCCTTCCTGTGCCGGAAAATGCTTTACCCACAAGACCGAACCACTGCTGTTGAGTTTAATTACGAGGCCATCGTATTCTCCCTGACTGTAATAGAAATTTCCATCAATCTCGATTTCATCTGAAAAGTAACCGGTAACATATATATTTCCGGAAGCATCGGAGACAATATCGGAAGAAGCATCGGATGAAGAGCCTCCAAACTGTCCAAACCAATTTAGACCCGGAGGATCGCCATAATCTGCCGTTTGGGCATCAACTTTGCCCAGCTTCGACTTATCGTATAATCCTCGTGCATCCTTATTGGAGCTTTGCTTCTTCAATTGTTCCAGTCTTTGCAGTTTTTTCTGAAGAGCTTGTTCCTGAAAAACAAAAGCCGGGTAAGCAGTTGAGCTCATTAGAGTTATTAATACAAGAAGTATACATCGTTTCATAACATTTTTTTTGCAATTATGGATCATTGCGAACGCAGCGAATAGATGCCGCTTCAGATTTAAAATCAAAACTGCGGTATATGCCCGAATGGGAATAGCTTAGTTTCCTGAACCAGGCATTAGAGCTATAGTATTCTGTGGAAGTCCAAAAAATGGTATGATAAGCCAATCCTAAAAAATCTCCCTTGCTTGTTCGCTGTCCGGAAGGCAGTGCTGTAAAATAGCTGTCATTATTACCTGCTCCTCCATTTCCCCAAAGATCTGTTGCTTTTAACTTCAGGCCTTCATCACTGCCACGCCAACCGGTTATATCGAGGTCTTCAGCGGCCATTCCAAGGGCAGCTTCCAGCTCTTTCCAGTCTTCATCACTGGGGAGGTGCCAGCCATCAGGGCAGGCCCCCTGTACAGTCCCCGGATTCGTATTGTTGCTTTCTTCCTGCTTCATTGCTGCGGCCCATGTGTAAAGATATCCATAGCTTTCCGCATAATTTGAATCATCGTTCCAACTAAAATAATAAGTGGATGTATAATCACCCGATATATCCCCCTCAGCGGAACCGGCAACCATCTCCGTACCATCAGCATAACGGATAGTGCGAAGGTTTTCCTTCATCCAGACCTGATTTCCAATCTTCACCGTTTGATAGCTGTTGCCATCAATATCTTCCAGTGGGGAATTTGCGGTAAAAGACAGACATGCTCCATAAGCTGTCCCATTTTCATTCTTGGCGTAAGCCCTTACATGGTAATTTGTCCATTCGGAAAGAAATTCCACACTGCAATTAAAAACTCCTGTTCCGGATCCACCTTGAATGCAGTTGTCATTAATTGTGGGGTTCGGTTCGTTACTCAGACAGATTCCTCTTTCATTTACAGCATAACCACCATCATCAATTACTTCTCCGCCACCTTCAGCCGAAGTTGCTGTAATGGAAGTAATCCCACCTGTTACCACGGATGGGATCCCATCTTGTGTAGCAAAGCTCATTTGAGAACCATAAAATGTACCATTCACATTTGTAACATAAGCCCTTACATAATAGAGCACATCAACCTCCAGGTCTGTCAGTTGGCTTTCAAAGCTACCCACCCCATATCCAT
>CAYVSF010000625.1:0-1665 GCA_964453775.1 uncultured Bacteroidales bacterium | reverse complement strand
ATTCACGGAAAAGGTCCAACACTTCATTTGTCAAAGCAACCAATTCAAAGTATTCAGGATTGTATTCCCTCCTGCCGGTCTGTGTCATAGACCATTCCAGCAGATTGGTAAGCAGTGTCATGGCCCTTTTTGAAGAATTTTGAATAATAGTTGCATATTCTTCTACCATGGTATAATTTTCGTCTCTTACCTCCTCTTCCAATAATTCACAAAATCCAATAATGCTGTTAAAAGGCGATTTTAGGTCATGTGCAATGATAGAAAAAAACCGGTCTTTCATGGCATTAAGCTCCCCCAATCGTGCTTCGCTCTCTTTCAGGGATTCTTCCATTTTCTTTCGTATGGTGATATCACGCACGTTGAGTACCAGGGATTGGATTTGTGGATTTTTAATCTGATTAGTTCCATTCGCTTCCAGGTAAACCCAACTTCCATTCTTATGTTTGTGGCGGTATTGCACGCCCTGAATTTTGGAGGATTGCATCAATTCCCTAAAAGCTTTACGGGTATTCTCTTTATCATCCGGATGAATCATTTCTGCCATTACATCAATATTCTTGAGTTCCTCCGGATGATAGCCCAAAATCTTTTCACTTGATTCGCTCACATAATGTTGGATACCTCTTTCATCCAGCAAAACGATCATATCGAATGAATTCTTTAATAATTGCCGGTATTTCTCTTCACTGGCATCAATAAGCTTCTTAATTTGCTTATTATAAGTTGATTCTTCCCCTTTTGATTTCATAATGGTTTCCCTCTTGGTGGGAATAAATATACACTATGAAAAGTCAAAGCACAAACCCCAGGACAATTCTTTTGAATGAAGCTATTCAAAAACTTTAGCAAGAGTATGGAAGCTGATCAATCAGCTTTATTTTTAGTGGCTAAAACAACTCGCGTCTCAGAGATTTCATCGTGCCATCCGTAGTCTTTTTTACCCAAATACGAAACAGGATCAAAAGGGATGAAACGGCAAAGGGATCGCAACAGAATTGCACGAAATTCGGGTTTATTCCCGTCTTTATCCACCACTTTGGTTCCGGTAATCACCTTTCCGAGCGTACGGCCGGTAGCAGCCTCCAGAGTAGAGTAAAAGATGACCCCCACAACCAGCGCTAATGTTAATTCCACCAAGGTATTTTCTTCAAAAAAAATGCCTATGGCATTTGGAAAAAAGAGCATCAGAACAATTCCTAAGAATAATCCAAAAATGAGGCTAAACAGGTAGTAGCAAATAAGATCGATGATATAATTGGCAAAGCGTTTGCCTTTATTTGCCAGCTCGCCTGCTTTTTCAAAACCATCCAATTCCCTGGACAACTCTTTTTTTAGTTTTGTGCTTTCTTCAAATTGCTCACATGTTCCTGTGAAGGCAGGTTTTTGCTGTGTTAGTCCGCACAGGATTCCTTGTTGTAGATCAAATTGCTGATGTGTACAAATTTTGCAGTACTTAAGATATTCGTTGGTCATTTTATGAATAGGTTAATAAATATGAAGACGAAGATAACATTACTTCTACTTAATCCTCGAGATTAAAATCAACATTGAAAACAAAAAGCCCTATCTTTCGACAGGGCTTTGCAAAACAAGCCGGCAATAAATTAGTATTTCTCAAAATCATCATCGTTTGAATGCAAATTATACATATGAAGATTAACCCCT
>CAYVSF010000624.1:0-1680 GCA_964453775.1 uncultured Bacteroidales bacterium | reverse complement strand
TTCAAGGCCTCACCGGCATATTCCAGGGCTTTTTGCGGAATCCGATCGCGATTATAGCTTGACAAATTCAAATATGCCTCTATTCGCTCAAGCGTATCGGCTGTTTCGGCAATTCTTAGCATGTTTTCCTGTGCGGAAATGCTCTGAAAGCCCAGCAAAAACAAGAAAACCAGTGAGAATTTGAATGTTTTCATAGGGTTCTTTTGCTATAAAAGTACAAATTAAGATTTTGATAGGAACAACCAGGAGGGTATTTTTCCTGATTTGGGTTTCCGTCCATAGAAAAAGTCGTCCATTTTCAGGGCAAAGCGGCGGAAGAAATAAAAATGTTGAATGCCCCAGCGGATAAAGTTGTGCAGGGCATTGTCGGGGTGCGAATAGGGACAGGCGGCCATGCATCTGCCACAGTCCGTACCGGCCAATGTCCAATAGGTGAAGCAGGATTCCGAATCGATCTGCCAGCGCAACACCCCATCAATCTCTTTCCTGTCTTCCTTCGATATGGAGGCGGAGGGGCACACATCGGCGCACTTCTTGCACAGGTGGCAGAAGTCGATAACAGAGCGGTTGGGGCGATAGCTGTTTTCGGGCAGAGGCATGTTGGTGGTGACCACGGCAATGCGCACGCGGGGTCCCAGGCGGGGCGTCATGAGCAAGCCCATGCGGCCAATTTCGCCCAGGCCGGCATCGCGGGCCACCAGCGGGCATATCAACTCGTAATTGCCATCCAGGTGGGCGCGGGCCTCGTAGCCCAT
Source organism: uncultured Bacteroidales bacterium (assembly GCA_964453775.1). GTDB lineage: Bacteria > Bacteroidota > Bacteroidia > Bacteroidales > UBA12077 > CAYVSF01. Next base: position 925 of record CAYVSF010000624.1, on the reverse strand, counting down.
CTTTGCTATCCACCCGGCCAATTGCAGGGCAATGGTTCCAGAGCGGAGGTACTGCTGCGACGACTCTATAATTACAGGCCCACCGGGTGCCGTGCGGGTGAAATCCTCCTCCATCTCTACGGTAAAAGCAATAGCGCGGGGATGTTGGTTCTTTACTTCCTGTCCATAGGCTGCTCCGCGACCGCGGTGGCTGTAAAGATGGTAATCTTTCAACCCGGTAACCCCCAGGGAATGCACGCCCAGTCGTTTCATCCACTGCTTCATGAAATGCATAGTCCTTGCAGGATCCAGAGCTTTGGGCTCCTGCCGGGCGGGAAAAACCACCTCTTTGTTCAGGCGTTCTACCACATCAAAGTTGGATTCGGCCACTTTGAAAGCCGAATCGAGGAAATAACGCGCATCTTCGGATAGAAGTCCGGGGTTCTTGCGGAACCTTTCATCTGCTTCCCGCTTCTCCGGGTGGCGACGGTAATATTCTTCAAAGTGTTTTGTGTCTCTTCGCAACTCGTTTCTGGAGAACATTACATCCCGTTCATCCAACTGGGCGGCCGGATCGTCCACCGGCATTTTTCGAAACAGGCTCACGGGAAAAAATAAAAGGAGGGCAGCCCCTAAAATCAGAAATAAAACAACATATTTTACATGCAGCAAAACGATTCCCCCGGGTAAAAAGGGCCATACAGCCAGCAAAGCACCACCCACAACGGCCAACAGCAGGGCCACACGAAAGGCCCGGGCTTCCTTCTCTTTCCAAAACACCAGGGCAGCAAAAGCAAATACAAGCAGAACTAAAGCCCCCAGGGCCAGCAATACAAAATCAGGAAAAAATGAAAACCCGAATAGCATACAGATTTAGGATTTAGTATTAATCAGCTGCCTGGTGTAATAAATTCCGGTTATGACCAAAACCAGGGAAACCAGAACG
>CAYVSF010000623.1:0-1716 GCA_964453775.1 uncultured Bacteroidales bacterium | reverse complement strand
TATCCCAAAAGCCGAAACCAGGGAGATTTTCAACCAACTTAACCCGGAGGTACAAAACAATGCCTGGGGCAAAACTCTGCAAATCTACCTCGACAAGGCGGTACAATATAAAGTGGGCGATACGCCCATAGATATCAGTCTGCCCGATTTAAACGGGGAAATACGTAACCTCTACGATTACAGAGGGAACTATGTGCTGCTGGAATTTTGGGGATCGGGTTGCTATCCTTGCAGAATGGAAAACCCACATTTGAGGAAACTCTACAACACATATAAGCAGCAAGGTTTTGAGATCTACGGCGTTTCGCTGGATGAGCAAAAAAAATATTGGGCAAAAGCGGTTAAAGAAGATTCCATTAACTGGGTTACCGTTTCCGATCTAAAAGGATATCGCGGCGTAGTGCCCTTAAGTTTTAGTATTAGCTATATCCCAAAAAGTTTCCTCTTAAACCCTGAAGGTGAAGTTATTGCCATCGATTTGCGTAGCAAGATGTTAAAAAAAGAACTGGAAGCCATCTTTGCAGACAATTAGCAGTTTATAGAATTTAATCTGGCCATTTGGTAACCTGTCTAAATTCTTTGCTCTGGAGCAAAAGCAGAGAATTTAGACGAATATCAATATGAATCCTAAAAGTTCAACAAAGCTTCTCATTCAATGGACAGCAAAGAATCCCCTATCAATGGTTTAGCCTGGTTTTGGAAAAAAAGCACAATTAAATACCAGGTTTCAATTCCTGAGTGAATGTAAGATATGCTGATCGTTAAACTTTTTAATTGAAACAGCATCTTAAGTTTGTAAACTCAATCATTCATAAAAGGACGGGCTGGAAAAACAGCTCCATATCAAAATAAAAACAAGCATACCATGAAGAAACTATTGCCTGTTGCAGTTCTGCTTATTGCATTGCTGGGTAGCTGCAAGCATAACACACCAGATACAGAACTTTTTAAACTGGGCTATATGCAAGATAGCACAGTAAGCTGGGAACAAGCCATTCACTATTATAAGCTGCTGGATGAGCACTTCTCCGAAGCAAAGCTCATGGAATATGGGCAAACCGATATTGGAAAACCCCTGCAGCTGTTCGTTATATCAGAAGATAAAGACTTCAATCCTGCCTCTATCAGGGAAAAGGACAAACGAATTCTCCTTATCCTCAATGGTATTCATCCCGGTGAATCATGTGGTATCGATGCAGCGCTGCAATTTGCGCACGACATCCTAACAAATAAAGAAGCGTACAAAGAGATGCTATCAAACACCGTGATAGCTGTAGTTCCGGCCTATAATGTTGGAGGAATGCTTAACCGAAGTGCCTACATCAGGACCAACCAGGTAGGCCCTGTGGAGAGAGGTCACAGAGGAAATGGCCGCAACCTCGACCTGAATCGCGACTTTGCCAAGCAGGATTCCAAAAATGCCCGTAGCTTCGCAAAAATCTTCCAGGAATGGGAGCCGGATGTATTCCTGGACACCCACACTACGAATGGTAGCGATCACCAATATGTAATTACCCTGATACCGGTGCAAGCTTCTACCTTTCCGGAAAGCATGCGAAATACTTTAGAAGAAGCCATCCTGCCGGATCTATACAGTGGCATGGCACAAACGCCTTATGAGCTTATTCCCTACGTGATGTACAACAACAGGGATGCCTCCAAAGGGATTGTATCCTACCGGCAAACACCCAAAGTTTCTACTGGCTATGCAGAAAT
>CAYVSF010000622.1:0-1722 GCA_964453775.1 uncultured Bacteroidales bacterium | reverse complement strand
CTTCATCATCTCCAACAAAACAAATTTTATTTAGCCAATCACCATAATTGCTTTTATTGGAGTAGCGAATTACCTTGTTTGCTACATTTTGAGCTTCCTCGATTGTTTGAACAGGGAAGCGTCCTATCCCTATGTCCAGTAATCCCGAACCTTCAACTTCGATATTCTCACCGGGGTCCAGAAGTCCAAAGAAATCATCGGATACAAACGACCGGGTAGGATGTAAAGAGTTATCCGATTGATAGGTGGGGAGGTAATTTGTATTTTCATTGCTTTCCGAAAGGTTGTTATATGAGCCATCACCAAATAATAACAAATATTTAAAGTCGGGTGTCCCATCATTTCTATGGTACAGCATACTAATAAAATTTCTGATGGCAGCCGGATCTGTTTTGCCGGATGAAAATTCGTTATAAATCTGCTCAGCAGTTACCAGTTCAACTTTAAGCCCGTCTTCATTTTGATGCAGTTCTTTAATTTGTTCTGCCTGGCTTAAGAAGGCATCATTTGAAACAATAAGCATTTCAACATCGCTTAGAGCATGAAGGTTTTGATTCTCCAAGGATGAAACAATTTCTGCATGCTCAATTTCATCCTGGTCAAAAGCTATGAAATGGCTGATACTGGTATCGTTGAGATAATTAAAAGAAATCTTGTTGCCGGAGTAATTCGTGAGATATTGAAGGGGCTTATTGGGCTGACTAATATCCCAAACTTCCAGCTTGCTTTCCGTTGAAGTGATTTGAATAGTGGAGGACTCTGTTGTTCCTTCTTGCCCTGTCAGGGCAAAGGGAAGAAGGTTGTTGTCATATACCAACTGACATTCCGCATTAATGGTAATATAATCCAGGTAACCCACAGAGGATCCAGAAGGTTTGTTATACTCCAGTCCTATATTAATATTTTCTGATGCAGGAGGTGCAGAAACTGAATTTAGCATACCTTCCTCTGCATATTGTGTGGTGTAAGAACTCATATTTACAGATGGGATACTAACTGAAGCTACCTGATTTCCATCCTGCAGTAGCGTGAAACCGCTTTCAATTGCAGAACGCGCAATGACCCTGGATTTTATTTTTAAAGGCGCAGTTAGTACCGGATGGGGGAGTTTAAATTCAAATTCCCGGGATGTGGTTACAAAAAATTCTTCACCAAACCATTGCTTTCCGGATTTTAGCAAGTTGTTTTTGTTGTTCTCGTAATGTTGATAGTGCCGGTATGTATTGATGGTTTCACTTGATGGAGGAGCTCCTTCTGTGTATTCAGAAATAAGCGGCCCTTCATTATCTGAAATTTTTAAGAAATAGTAATTATAGTTGCTGTAAGGATGAGCCTGAAAATATACAATGTCTTCTTCTTCCTGATATTTCCATGTGCCCGGTCCTTCTGCATAGAAATAAATATAATCTCCTTCGTTGAAGATGCCATCAGTTCCCTTATTGTAGCTGATACTAACAGGTAGCAAATCGTAAACAGGAGTATTCATATTCCCGATATCTAAAGTTGCACCTGAATTGCCATAGATTCTTACAGCAGTTGGATTGCTTAACCCCTGATTTTTAAGTTGTTCATATGTTACTTTATAGATGCCATTCTTGTTTATTCTGATTTTAACCCAATCTCCTGAAGAAAGTACAGAATTGTCAATTATATTCTGAGCCAGACTTGTTCTTTCTTGGGGAATACTTTTTTCTCCCGGAAGAATAGTAAAAGAAGTTACTT
>CAYVSF010000621.1:0-1733 GCA_964453775.1 uncultured Bacteroidales bacterium | reverse complement strand
AATTTCCTCTTCCAACACCTGGGGCGTCTTATTCTTTGTTCCTTCAGTCATTAAGCTTGCTACTAAATTTGCAACACCCGGTTTTGCCAGATCATCCAGGTAGTGTCCGCCACGAAGGACAATATTGTAGTTCACTAAAGGCAGTTCATTTTGCTCAATTCCATAAACACGCATACCATTGGCCATATCAGCCTGCCAAACTTCAGGAATATTAAGCAGTGGATCGGCTCCAATAGCTGGTTTCTGACTGCGATCAATTTTGGAAGGTGTCTTTTCAATCTCTTCCTCCTCAATATTCGCAACTTCCACCTCGGTGGCATTTTTAATATCTTCCTCTTCAATATTGGCTTCTACAGAACCTTCGGCGATTAAATCCACCTGTCCTTTGGGAACAAAGCTGGTGGCAATATAAGGTTTCCCTTTAATATACTTTTCGTAAACACGCATGATGTCCTCTTTGGTAACCGATTTTAGCTTCTCAATATCGGTTTTATAGTAAGAAGGATCGCCTGCAAATTCATTGTAGCTGGCCAGTTGAAAAGATTTTCCCAACACACTGCTAATACCATTGTAAAAATTGGTTTCCAGACTTGCTTTTATGCGTTCCACATCTTCATCAGTTATTCCTTCTTCTTCAAACATTTTGTAAGCTTCGAAAACAGCCTCTTCTACATCATTAAGAGAAGCTCCGGCATTGGCCGTAACGCTTATATTAAAACGACCGGCAAGCTCCTGACTTCCATTATAGGCATAATAACTAGAGGTAAGCTTTTTGTCTTTCTCAAGTACCTTGTACATGGGAGCACTTTTGCCACGGGAAAACAGTTGACCCAGATACCTCAATGCATAGGCATCGTCATGATATTGTTCTACAGTAGGATACACCATTCTGTACTGGGGTACCCGTGCAAAATTATCTTCGTAGTAGAATTTCTTGGTTTCATCCAGGCTAACCGGCATTGGTTCAGGATCTTTCACTTCATCTCCTGCGGGAATCTCAGCGAAATACTTCTCTACCAGCGCTTTGGCATCTTCCTTTTCAAAATCACCGGCAAGCACCAGGGTAGCGTTATTGGGTACATAGAACTTCTGGTGGAATTCTTTCACATCGGCAACAGTGGCATTCTGTAAATCTTCCATTTCGCCAATTACCTGCCAGCTGTAAGGGTGTCCTTCCGGATAAAGGGCTTTGCAAATCACGTCGTTGGTGTGTCCATAAGGCCTGTTATCCACCATTTGACGCTTTTCGTTTTGAACCACATTCTGCTGGATAGCAAAGGATTTTTTGGTTACCGTATTAATCATGTATCCCATGCGGTCCGATTCCATCCATAAAATCATTTCCATGGCATTCTTTGGAACCACCTCGAAATAGGTTGTATTATCATTGCCGGTTCCCCCATTCAGGGTACCTCCTGAGTTCTGTATGTATTCAAAGAATTTGTCCTCAGGCACATTCTCTGAACGCTGAAACATCATATGCTCAAACAGATGAGCAAAACCGGTACGACCGAGTACTTCTCTGTTCGAACCTACATGGTACTGAACAGCAAGAGAAACAACTGGGTCGGAATAGTCTTGATGCAAAATCACTTCCAGACCATTGTCCAGCTCATACTTTTCATAATCAATTTTTAATTCCGGCTCTTTAGGCTGGCATGAAGCAAGCACAAGAATAGCCAAAATACTCAATAAAAAGGAAAGTTTTTTCATGATAAAGGGTTTAAATTAAT
>CAYVSF010000620.1:0-1733 GCA_964453775.1 uncultured Bacteroidales bacterium | reverse complement strand
TGCGGGACCATAAATTATTTCTATTCGCTCTGCCTGCCTTACAGGAAGTTGCCAACCAATAGGCATTCCTGAAACTACAGAGGGTTTTACAGGTACATTATTCACCAGAATCTTCACATAGTAGTTCCCGGTTAAACCCCGAATTAGAAATGTTTCACCTATCTCGGCAGAACCGGGTTGTGAGGTCCGGATACCAGGAACGGCTTTGAGCACATCAGCCAGTGAAAAATAACGATTGCGAATAATCTCCTCGTGCGTTATCACAAATGCAGAAATGGGCAGATCTTCCAAGCTTTTTGAAGACCTGCTGGCAGAAACAATTTCAAGATGCTCTTTGGTTTCCGGTGTCCGCAGATGCTGCTGGTTTAATTCATCCCATTCAAAAGCAGACCAAATGCTATCTAACTGGCCATAAGCCAGGTTCATGAAGATAAGTAATAAACAGATCGTTAAAACACCCTGTCTCAGCATAGCGATCTTCTTTTTAGATATTTAAAACATCAACAAGAAGTCTTTCCTGCCTCACTACAGCATCCTTTTAAAACGATGCGAAGCTCATTAATTTTTTATTTCTCCCCCGCCAAATAAAGCCAGTCCTTTAATGAATAATATTTTTCCACCATGCTTTGTCGTGTCTATCTTATGACGTTTATCGGAAAAACCTCCGAATATTGAGATAACTTCAGTTCGAACATCCCAGTCTTCAGGAACAATTAAAGTGGTCCCACCAAAAAGGCATAAAGTATCAATCATATTTTGTCCTTCTGCCATTGTAGAATTTCGTAAATCAATTTTAGAACCGCCAAAAATGGCCGTTATTCTTCCACCTTCAAAGTTGTCGGCATTAATTATCCTGTCTCCGCCACCAAACATGGAAAAATCTTCCAGACGATTTGATTTATCAATATGCTCTCTTTTCCCAAAGGTACTCCAACTCCCACGTAGGAGAATGGCCAAACCTATTACAATGAATAAAGCGCCCCATACCATTTTTCTCATGGGAAAAGGGACAATCCGAAGATCAGGCAATAAAAATATGCCCCCCACTAAAATCAATACAATTCCGGTTCCACGATTTTCTTTGCTTGAAGTCAGAAACGCTCCAACCAAAATTAATATCATTTCCCAACTAAATAAAATATGCTCTATTCGATGGGGAAAAACATCAAAAGTGCGGAGTAAGATACCCAAGCCAATTAGCAGTAGTATAATACCAAAAATTCCTCTTCCAGAAGTTGAATTACCCATAATTAAATGCTTTACCGATTAATATTTGTGTTAATTACTTGCTAATTTAATTCCGTATATATCTATAAAATACGGTGAATAAAAAAATAAACCTGGGATAAATACCCACCTAGGATACTTATAGTTCCGGTACACAAGTTAGGGCATATTTGCAAAATAAAAAACCCCTGCTTAAAAAAAACAGAGGTTAACCAAAATAAACAAACACTAGAACCCACTTAAAGGAAGCATTACAGTTGGTATTAATAACAATAAACCTAGAAGTATCAGTCCAATCATAAATGGGGTAATCCACTTTACCCACTTGTCATAGGGGATTTTAGCTACACCCAGTACGCCAATCAGTACACCCGAAGTAGGCGTAATCATATTGGTAAAGCCATCTCCAAACTGGAAAGCCATTACTGTGGCCTGACGGGAAATGCCGATTAAATCGGAGAAGGGCGCCATAATAGGCATCGTAAGGGCGGCCTTGGCACTGCCCG
>CAYVSF010000619.1:0-1735 GCA_964453775.1 uncultured Bacteroidales bacterium | reverse complement strand
ACCTGTAGTCCTTTGTCCTTTTATAACTTTTTTGTAGTATGAAAGTGCTTTTTCAGAATCTTTTAGGAAGTTATAAATTATACCAATATTATTATTCAAACTGTTTATCGAACTGCTATCCCCCAGGATCTCACTTAATCGTAACGATTCAAGGAAGTATTGCAGTGCTTTTTCGTAGTTTCCTGTATAATAGTAGTTTACTCCAAGATTGCTTGTAGCCTCCAGCTTGTTTTTTGTAACTGCGTTTTCATCGATTAGATGCAGTACCTGGTTGCTGTAGTCCATCGATTGCACGTAATTATTGCAGTTAAACGCTTTTTCTGCAAGCGATTGATATGTTTTGATTAGTATTTCAGAATCTTTTGAATCTTTGGAAAGCGCAATACTTATTCGTGCAAAAGAATCTATTTGATTCTTCTTGTCGCAATCTAGCAGCTGTATGGTTTCCAGATAGATTCTTACTTTGGTGGTATCGTCTTTATTAACCAGTAAGGCGTTTAGACTGTCGCTTTGAATGAGCCCGGCACTAAATACCTGAAGCGAGGTGGATGCTGTTGTTATAAAAATAAGGATGCATATCCAGCATAGCTTTCGGCGCATTCCAATTAAGCTCATTTCTGTTGAAAATTTGTTGTATTCCTTTTGGAATATGGGAGTCTAAATTAACAATCTTTTTATAGAAACCAATTGTATTCAATTATTTTCTTCAGTAGAAATCCGAAAGCAGCAAGATTGTAGACTGTAAAGATGTAATTATAAGTGATTCTGTAGCGTTTGAAATTTCTTCTGATCATAATTGCAATAATGGGAATGACAGCAAAAACGATTGATATGAGAACTGTGAGATCACTAATTACAAAGTTTTCTTCGCTTGGTCCGTAGAAAAGGAATAGAAAAAAACAGAACATCAGAAAAAGCAGATATAACATGAAGGATAGCTTTAGGCTAAGTGTTGATATCATTCTGCGTCGATTGATCAGGAAGGGCTTGATGATGATAGCAGTGAGGATATAAATAAATAGCAGCAACACTATCATGATGACCTGTAGTAACTGATTTACAAAAGGAGTCATTTCCTTGGTTTTCTGGTTTCAGGGATAAATATATGGAATATCCTCATAAAAAGAAAGATGCAGGTACAGAGAAAAAAAGAAGGCCGGCAAAATGAACTGCCGGCCTTAAGGTATTATTCTTCTTCATCTTTGAGCCATCGGTCAAGCCATGAGAAAAATTCTCTTTGCCAGAGGATTCCGTTTTGAGGGGTTAATACCCAGTGATTTTCATTGGGAAAGAATAAAAATTTGCTGGGGATGCCACGAAGCTGCGCTGCATTAAATGCACTCATGCCTTGCGTGTAGGCGATACGATAATCCTTTTCGCCATGAATAACCATGATAGGCGTATCCCATTTGTCTACAAATTTATGAGGCGAATTGTCATAGGTTTCTTTATTCTCTTTTTTCCAGTATGGACCACCCAAATCCCAGTTTACAAAGAACATTTCCTCTGTTTCCAGGTATTGTGCTTCCAGGTTGAACATTCCGTCATGAGAAATAAAAGCGTCAAATCTTCCGTCGTGGTTTCCGGCAATCCAGAATACACTAAATCCACCATAGCTGGCACCTACTGCTCCCAAATTTTCTTCATCCACGTAAGATTCTTTTGCCAGGGCATCAATGGCACTAAAGTAATCTTTCATATTTTGTCCGCCATAGTCGCCGCTTATTTGCTCATT
>CAYVSF010000618.1:0-1745 GCA_964453775.1 uncultured Bacteroidales bacterium | reverse complement strand
GAAATTAGTATTTTGTATAACATCTTTTGAATTTATCGATTTCTTATAAAATCTGATTAGCTTAGTAGCCCTTTTTGAAAATCAAAATAAAACAGATTAACAAACAGGGAAAAGCTTAGTAAAAACAATTTAAAACATACTGATATGAAAGATGCGGAAATTTTAATGAATCCCAATACCCTGGTTCAATATCTAAAGAAACCTGCAGAACAATTCACAAAAAAAGATATTATTGATTTTTGTGAAGACAATGAAATCGAAATGATTAACTTTCGATACGCTGCAGAAGACGGGAAGTTAAAAACATTGAACTTTATTATCTCCAGTAAGGAACATTTGGAAACCATTTTATCCACCGGAGAACGTGTGGATGGATCCAGTTTATTCTCTTTTATTGAAGCTGGTTCGAGCGACCTGTATGTTATTCCCCGGTTTAAGACGGCTTTTGTGAATCCTTTCTCGGAGATTCCTGCGCTGGATATTCTTTGTTCATTCTACACCAGTGAAGGTAAACCGCTGGAAAGTGCACCTGAATATATCCTAAAAAAAGCGCATCAAAAATTTACGGCGGCTACAGGCTATACATTTAAAGCCTTGGGTGAACTGGAGTATTATGTGAACAGCGAAGTAGAGGATGTGTATCCTGCGGTAGATCAAAAAGGTTATCATGAATCGAAGCCTTATGCCAAGTTTGAAGAGCTAAGAGTTGAAGCTTTGGAACTTATTGCTCAATGTGGGGGAAAGGTTAAATATGGCCATAGCGAAGTGGGGAACTTCACCAAAGGTGATCAGGCTTATGAGCAACATGAGATTGAGTTTTTGCCAACCCCTGTAGAAGACGCTGTTGATCAAATGCTGATAGCAAAATGGATCTTAAGAAACCTATCCAATGAATATGGTGTTGAAATCAGCCTTGCTCCAAAGATTACTGTTGGAAAAGCCGGAAGCGGATTGCATATTCATATGATGCTTGAAAAAGATGGCAAAAATATTATGGTAGAGAATGGTAAATTGAGTGATCCTGCCAGAAAAATGATTGCCGGCATCCTGGACTTATCTGATGCTTTAACTGCTTTTGGAAATACCATTCCAACATCCTATTTACGTCTTGTTCCCCACCAGGAAGCTCCTACCAATATTTGTTGGGGCGATCGGAATCGTTCTGTACTGGTTCGTGTTCCTTTGGGATGGATTGGAGCAGAAAATATGTTGAAGGACGTGAATCCACAGGAGTGTGGTGAGCCGGAAGGTTCTGATAGTAAGCAGACTGTAGAGTTTCGAGCACCCGATGGATCTGCTGATTTATATCATTTGTTGGCCGGTCTCGTAGTAGCTGCGCAGCATGGACTGGAAATGGATAATGCATTGGAGATGGCCGAGAAGCTATATGTGGATGTGAATATTTTTGATGATGAGCATAAAGAAAAACTTGCCCAGTTGGAGAAATTACCTGAGTCATGTTATGATTCGGCATTGCGTTTGGAAAAGAAAAGAGGGCCCTTTGAGAAAAATGGAACTTTCCCCAAGGGCACCATTGATAGCTTTGTTGAAAGGCTAAAGTCTTATGACGACAAGAATTTGAGCGAGCGTCTTTATGGAAAAGATGAAGAAATTCGTAAATTGGTTATGTCATACATTCATGTAATGTAATAGCAAATAATATCTCAATAAAAAACGGGAGCTTTTGCGGGCTCCCGTTTTCATTTGTGCAGTATTTTTAAGGCGCCAGCCTTCTGGTTTTCCAC
>CAYVSF010000617.1:0-1746 GCA_964453775.1 uncultured Bacteroidales bacterium | reverse complement strand
TATTGACTTTTACCGCAGCAAAAACAAACTAACACAGCCAACAGATCCTCAAGATCTTTCCCAATTCTTTAATGAGCATGAAGAATGGCGGTCCCATAAAAAACCAAAGAACTGGAGCCAGGAAAATAGAAACCTACTGGACGATTCAGAATTTCAACAAATTCTAAGAGACTGTTTAAAGGCTCTTCCGGCTCAATGGAGTGCCTGTGTAAAATTAAAATTCCTGACAGAAAAAAAAGGGAAGGAAATCTGTCAGGATCTGGAAATAAGCCCGTCTAATTACTGGCAAATTATTCACCGTTCAAAGGTACAATTGCGAGACTGTATTGAAAACAACTGGTTTGAGAACTAAAGAAAGCATGAAGCGATGAAACAAGCATGGTAAAAATAATCCTTAACACACAAGACAATGATTATTTTTTATCATGCGGTTCCATCTGACCTTTGAAAATTTAAATATAAACTGATGAAAAAACTTATGCATTTTTTGTTTTTATCATGCAAAAATGCATCTGAACTTATAGAAAAAAAAATGCATTTCAGACTGTCTGCAAAAGAAAAGATGCAGTTAAAAATGCATAAGATGATGTGCAATGCTTGCTCTTTATACGAAATACAGAGTAAACTGCTTGAAAAAAGCCTTGAAGAACATTTGAAAGGAGAACTAAAAGAAAAAGAAATGAAAGAATTGAAAAATAAAATCAATAAATCACTTAAAAACAACTAATTCAAAACAATGATAGAGTCGCTCAATTATTATTTACGGCTTGCCACAGAAAAGCAAACCATCATACGTGCCATATTCATTTCATTAAGTCTGGCACTGATTTTCAATTTGCTTTATATGTCTGGATGGGAATCGTCAATAAAGTATGACAACATTTTAGCAGGACAATTAATCCTGTCATTTATCATCCCATTGTTACTTTTCCTCATTTTCTCCGTCGCTTCAAAACCCAAACTAAAACCCGGGAATATATCCCATGTGGATGCCCTATTGGAATGTTCCAGTTGCAAAAAAACCGATTTTCATGTACACATTGGACAGGAGTTGGAGGATTGCCCAATGTGCAAGGAGAAGACCAAATGGAAACCCACAAAAATATTTTCCCTGGCCAAATCAAATAGCGAAGTAGTTAAAAGCCTGGCGCTTTTTGCCAGACATAACCCCCAACCTCTTTTCCGCGTAGATGAAATGGGAACGATTCTGGGATCCAACCCGGCTTCAGAAAACCTCCTGAATCTTCCGGCCCTTTCGGGGCATAGCCTTTTGGAATTAATTCCAGAGCTAAAGCGCTTCAATCTAAAAACAATTATACAACAAGAAGCCGTAGAGGAAGTACTGATATTCTTAAAAGGGAATTATTACAACCTTCTGCTCAAAGGAGTGCAATCGATAAATACCATTAATATTTACGGAAACGACATTACAAAAATTAAGCTTGCTGAACAAAAAATTCAAACCCAGGCGCAAGAAATAAAAGAAAGCATTCATTATGCCTGGACCATACAAAAGGCAATGCTTGCAAACCGGGAGTTTGTAGCCAAAGTTCTGCCCGCTCATTTTATCATGTACCGTCCACGTAATGTGGTGAGCGGGGATTTTTACTGGATCAATCAAATTAACAATTTTAAAATTATTATCGCTGCTGATTCCACCGGACATGGTGTGCCCGGAGCGTTTATGAGCATGTTGGGAATCTCTATTCTCAATGATATCATCCTGAAAGAAAAACTGACAAAACC
>CAYVSF010000616.1:0-1769 GCA_964453775.1 uncultured Bacteroidales bacterium | reverse complement strand
AGGAATTTTCGTAGCCAGCGAAATCAGTAAAGGATCACTGGACGTACCATTTGAAATAAAAAGAAAAGATGAAATTGGCGAATTGGGCATGGCTTTTCGTAATATGATCAATGAGCTTACCCGGATTGTACATCAACTTAAAAACAATTCAACCAGAATAGAGCACCTGAGCAAAGACATGTACAACCACGCCGATGGACTGCTAACCCGGGTACAGAAACAATTAGAATCGGCGAAAGAAGTTGATAACTCTATTCACGAAATGAGAGGTACCATTACCCAAAACAGTAAAAACATTAACGAAACGGAAAAGGTTACAAAAGATGCTGCAAACCGGATCATGGAGGGAAATGAAACATCAGCTGAAGCCGTAAAAAGCATGAATGAGGTGGCGGAAAAAATAGGTATTATTGAAGATATTGCTTTTCAAACCAATATCTTAGCCTTGAATGCCGCAGTTGAAGCAGCAAGAGCTGGTGAACACGGCAAGGGTTTTGCCGTAGTTGCTGCAGAGGTTCGTAAGCTTGCCGAGAGAAGTAAAACCGCAGCTGATGAGATAAATTTATTATCGGGGAAAAGTGTACACAACATTGAAGCCTCCAACGACAATATGCAACAGCTTGTTGAAGAGATAAAATCGACATTGGATGAAATTGAAGATATTGCTTCCTCCAATGTAGGCCTTCGGCAGGAAATTAAACGAATTTCCAAGGTTACCTCCGACTGGAACAGCATTAGTGAGGATAATAAAAATATGGCGGCAGAAATTACCAGCTTTGCTCAGGATCTTGGGGGACTAGCCGAAGAAATAAACCAACTAATGCTTTTTTTTAACCTAAAAAAGGAGAATTAAGCAATTCGTTTATTCAGGAAGTTCCCGTTTATGAAATTTCTTTCGGATAGGTTGACTTGGTGAAATATTGCTCGTATTTTTGATATTATCTATAAAATAAAAATGCCATGCCCCAATTCAATCCTCAAAAAGACAAACTTGCAGTTGTTATCAAAGACTTCACTCTACAAAAGAAATCAGAAATTTTCTTTGATCGATATAGCGAGCCCTACATTATTTCGCTTGCAATAGATGAATCGAGAGCAAAGCAAGCTGAAATAGATTTTAATGTACTCCCTTTTCCTAATGTTCGCAAGGGAGACACCGTTAGCTTTGACGGACAGGGACATCTTGTTTACGGACCAAAAAACCCGGGAAGCTTTCTTGCTTACTCTGTCCTTTTTATGGAAAGTGATAAAGATGTAAGAGAGTTTGCAGAAATGCTGGAAGGAATTATCGATTCAGAAGCGGCGAAAATTGGAGCAAAGGCAATGATAGCGGCTGCACCAACCCATTCTGTGGCCATCACAGCATTGCAAAAACTATCTGAAGAAATTGTGATACGTCTTCAAAAAAATAAGGACGACCTACTATTCAGGCGTTCCGGAACGCTGTTGAGAGGAGTCACTCCTCCTTATGATATCTTACGGACCTATACCAGCAGCAACGAATTTATCAAAACCAATATTCGAATTGTCCCACTAAACAGCTCAAATAACCTGGGAGAGCAGCCCAAACCCCGACAACTAAAAGATTAACAACTATTCTCAGTAGCTGTTTCCAGGAAAAAGAAACAGTGAAAATCACTATTGATCACTCTGTTTCTTTTTCATAAATTAGCATTCAACTTATATATTTAAAAATGAACATACAGAGCTACATCCATTATACCATTTTTCTGGTTTTTATTCTCCTGGCAGTGATTACTCTATCGCGC
>CAYVSF010000615.1:0-1769 GCA_964453775.1 uncultured Bacteroidales bacterium | reverse complement strand
TTAAAATTCATAATTATAATATACTATTTCTTCATCTAAAGCATTGGAATAGGTAATGATTCGGTTACGCTGTTTGTCCAGATCAAAAGAAAAAGCAGGATATTCGAGTTTGAGTTCTTTTACGGGCTTCCCCTCCCAGGTAAAAATAAAAATACGTTCTGGATCATTCAGGACAAACTCTCCCCGATCATTCATACTGGTTCCTTTTTTTCCATTATATAAAGCATAAATATAGTTCTCATCCACGCAAAGTTTACTATAAGCTGTTACTGGAAATTCATAATCTCCCCGCTCTTCTAAAGGATCAATGAATCCAGGGCCCTTTACTCTATGGAGTATCTCTCCTTTTTTATTCATAATCAACAACAAATCCTCTCTTATATAAGACACTGCATAAAGCTCGCGGGAAGGATGACGTTTAAACGTTTTTAAGCGTTTTGTCAAATTAAGAATACGATCCCCAGGAAAAAAAAGATGAGATTTCCCAATCCCTTTTTTCATTCCTTCTTTGCAGC
Organism: uncultured Bacteroidales bacterium; assembly: GCA_964453775.1. Lineage (GTDB taxonomy): Bacteria > Bacteroidota > Bacteroidia > Bacteroidales > UBA12077 > CAYVSF01. Next base: position 1,254 of record CAYVSF010000615.1, on the reverse strand, counting down.
TATAAAGAATAAACTCTTTGGTTTCTCCGGAATATAAACTTAATTTTTTATTATCTATGATATAAGCCGCTACAACACCATATTTTCTTGTATCTATAATTTCATAAGGAATAAAATCCTGGCGTTTTAATATACTATCAATTGGATACCGAAAAATCTTTTGCTGCATACCATCCGAAATCCAAAAAGCTTCTTTTTTAGGTTCTATATATATTTTAGCAGGATTTGTAAATTCGCCAGGGCCATGACCAATAATTCCAAAAGAATTCAATAGATCATAACTTTCTAAATTCACTAAATTAAAAATATTTTCCTTATTATAAATGGAAAGGAACAAGGCAACTGAATCATTTAAAGTAAATACCTTAGAGGTTTGTAAAAAATAATCTTTGTCTACCTTGAAACCTTTTAATTCCTGCTTAACAGGAAATTCATTCAGTTCAACCGTTTTATCTTGTTTACATGATAGCATGAATAAAAGCAAAAAGCCTAGAAATAGATTTTTCATTATATCTCATCTTTAAAATTCATAATCATAACATACTATTTCTTCATCCAAATAGTTGGAATAGGTGATAATCCGGTTGTGCGCCTTATCCAGGTCGAAGGAGTAAGCAGGATGCTCCAATACAATTTTTTTAACAGGCTCACCCTTCCAATTGAAAACAAAAATCCATTTTGAGTCTTCTGATGATAATTCCCCATTTTCATCCACTACACGGGGTCCATCATCGTTGTAGAGCGCATAAATGTACTGGCTATCCGCACGCAAGCTATGATATGCACCTGTAGGTAACGGTTGCTTTGAATAGTTTGCATAAGGATTTAAAAAATCGGGGCCTTTCACCTTCTTAATGATCTCACCATTGGAACTCATAATCAATAACACATCATCTACATAATAGGTTACAGCAACTAAATCTCTATGGGGATGCCAGACAAAAGCCTCTGAGCTTCGATTAATATTTTCAAACTTATTCCCGGGAATAAATATATGCGACAGCCCAATGCCTGTTAGGCTATCTCCTGTAACTTCATGTAAAATATACTCCCCTGTTTCTCCGGAATAGTATTCCAACTGATCCTCTTTCATCGTAAAATGAGAGATGATTCCATAGCGGTTAAAGCTACTTTCCACGAAAAATGAAGGCAAATACCTATCCTGGGTTAGCACACTATCAATAGGGAATTTGTAGATTACCTGTTTCATCGCATCTGAAATCCAGATAGCATTTTCCGGACTATCCAGGTATA
>CAYVSF010000614.1:0-1770 GCA_964453775.1 uncultured Bacteroidales bacterium | reverse complement strand
ATATCTTTCTATTGTCAGTTAAGCCTGTACTTTCTATAATTACTGTTAAAGCATTTAATTTGTTTCAAAAACAATAAAATTTCGAACTAAATTACAAAAAAGCTAAGATATACATCTCTTTATAAAGAAAAACCTGATAAGCATTGTCTGCTATCAGGTTTTATATACTCATTTCTTCTATTATTCTAGAAACGATTCAGCCATCTATAACGACGTGTATTGTCGCCAAACTTGAGGCCTACCATTATTTCATGCGAGCCATAACTAATTCGCTGGATATCACTTAGACTATAATCAAAGGCATAACCAAAATAGAGCTTATCTACCCGAACGCCTACCATTGTTACAAAAGCATTTCCTGTTCTATAGGAAAGTCCCAGCCAATAGTCGCGTTTATAATAACCTCTTACGTTAATATCTGCCTGAAGATTGAACGCTTCTGTCGTTTTAAACAAAATGGAAGGTTCCACTTCAAAATCGTTCCCAAAATCGTGGCGGTAACCACTTATAAAGTAATAATGGCGTACCATTTGATAGTTGCTATAGCTGTTATCCGCACCAAATTTTATGGCCGACTGGAACAACTGCGTAGCAGAAACACCTACATAAAAAGGCTGGTAACTGTAATAGATACCGAAACTTCCATCGGGTACAAAAAGGCTGTTCTTTTTCTCCTCAATCAAAGGGTCATACTCAACAGTTGATAATTCCTCATCATTTAACCTGAACTGATAGGCTGTTAAAGCCAAACCAAAAGACAACTGTCCCTGTCCCACGAAAAGATGATAGGCATAGGTGAATTGTCCACCTGTACGGTTCACTGCCCCGTTCTGATCATTAAAAATATAACCGCCTATTCCTACACGACCACTCGGACGACGCTTTCTTACTCTATTCCTGATTGAACGTGATTTTGCAATATAGCTGGTCTTTAAAACCCTGGTCTGACCGGAAATCGCCTGGGTCATGGGGGCATTCTCGAACCCTAACCACTGTTGTCTTGCTGTTAAGTTGAAAGAAGTAAAGCCTTCACTTCCCGCAAAAGCCGGATTAATAAGAAATTGATTCATGGTATACTGACTGTAAATAGGCATTTGCTGTGCCTTTAAGCTTACTGAAAGTAAGCTTAGAACTACAGTTATGTATATTAATCTCTTCATCATTAGCAATTTAAACAATTCCTTTTTCTTCTGCAATAATTTCTAACGTATTATGGTAACATTTCCCACCTTGGGTTTCTCACCATTACCAAGGTCAATTATATAATAATACGAGTCAACGGGCAGTTTATTTCCTCTGCGATCTTTACCATTCCAATATTGATCGGCACTGTATCCTTTCGATTCAAACACCAGGTTACCCCATCGGTTGTATATCTCTACAGTAACATTTTCAAAAACGAAGAGTCCTTCAATAACCCAACGTTCATTGATACCGTCACCATCAGGAGTAAAGGCAGTTGGAATTTCCAGGAATTCACTTTCATTACACAATTCTACAAGTATGGTATCAGAACCATAACAGCCATATTCAGACATTACATCTACCCAAATTTCCTGATCCTCTCTTTTCTGCGTTACTTCAATAATTTGTGTAATATCACCCGTTGACCAATAATATGTAGCCCCCGGATTCTCTGCATCCAATTCTAAAATTGGGTTATCTCCACACAACATGGTATCTGGTCCCAAATCTACTACAGGATTATCATGAACTGCCAGAAACGCAGAATCGCTCACAGAACAGCCATATTCATCTGTGGCGGTTACT
>CAYVSF010000613.1:0-1776 GCA_964453775.1 uncultured Bacteroidales bacterium | reverse complement strand
ATAAAAAAGGTTGCCCATAATGGAGCAACCTTTTAAATATCATTGACTTCCTTTAATGACTGTCGTCGCCTTTTACTTTAAACTTGTCTCCGGTTTCTTCAATAATCATTCGATACCATGCTTCACCATATCCGGGTTGTTCAACTTTTGGTGGAATGTATTTATGATTTTCCGGAACAGGAATAGCTGTTTTTACATTACCGTCCATAAATTTAGTAAACAAGTGCGCATAAAGATCTTTCCAGGTGCGTAATGTATTGAAGGCCTGGGTTGTAGAGTAATAAGTTAGGAACTCGCGGGCTTTAGCCGGATTTTCTTTGTAGATTTTTTCTGCAGCAGCATCAATCGCAGGAGTTGCTTGTACGAAGCTGTTTTCTAAGCTGTATTGTACTTCCTGAATTTCAGGAATCATAGCATTGTAGCGGGTATAGGCAAAGTTCGATACCTGGTTAAATACCCAGAATGCAGCATCTTCTTCAAACTCCATGATGTCCCCATTTCCTTCTGCATAGGGCTCAGGTGCTTCATTGATCCCACAGTACATGGGTGTGTAAACAGTGGTATAGGTATCATCTACACCAAACCAAAGAATACCACCTATTGGATCGGGCAACCAACTGCGACTTTGCGTTACGAAAGAGAAACCGGTTTGCTGCGTTGAAATTGCACGCTCATTAAAGTAAGTTTCATCATCTACATTCCAGTAAAGCGGACGCCAGCGAACAATAGAACCATAGGGGCCTGCACCTACATCTTGCGTCATATCCATGGGTGTTCCCTGGTAGTAATCACGCATCATGCCCATTACATCCTGAACACTTAATTTTTTATCAGGCTTGATCCACAGTGGCATGCGGTTTTCAAGATCTTCACCCATGGCATAATCCAGGTACTGATCCATTTCGCTGTTCACTTTATTAAAGCCTGAAAACACGCGGGCTTCACAAAAACGTGCTCCACCAAAATCAAGCGGTGCATATACGTCTGAGAAACTAAAATCTTTGTCTTTTCCTTCGTACCAACCCTTATCACGCGCAAATTCTATGATATCAGGATTGTGGTATGTAGTTTGATTCGGATCGTTGAAATTGTTTGTCTCCTGGAATGGGAAAGTGGTAATTCTTGCATGGTTGGCATGACCGGAGATATACCCATCAGGAATTTTTCGGGCTACCCAGTTGATTCCTGTATTACCAGTACCTTTACCTATAATTTCCATGATCCAAACTTCGTTTGGATCTGCAATGGAGAAAGATTCTCCCGAGCTGTAATATCCGTATGTATTGGCCAGTTCTACCATTGTTTTAATGGCTTCTCTTGCTGTACGGGCACGCTGTAGTGTGATGTAAATTAAGCTGCCATAGTCAATAATTCCGGTAGTGTCTCTCAGTTCGGAGCGACCTCCGTAAGTTGTTTCTCCAATGGCCAGCTGGTATTCATTCATATTTCCCACGACCTGGTAAGTATGGGTCACTTGTGGAATTCTTCCCAGAAATTTACCCGTATCCCATTCGTAGACATCCATCATGGTTCCATCTGGGTAGTCAGCTGCAGGCCAGAAGTACAATTCTCCAAAGAGAACGTGTGCATCGGCTGCATAGGTAATCATTGTAGAACCATCCGTTGAGGCCCCTTTTGATATAATAAAACCAATTAATGAAAATGAATATATGTCAGAGATTTATGTTTATATATAAAAGGTTCTAATTTATTTACCTATGTTTTAATTTAATAATTTTAATTTATGGCACAAACTTTAGCAACACCAGGGGTTTA
>CAYVSF010000612.1:0-1779 GCA_964453775.1 uncultured Bacteroidales bacterium | reverse complement strand
AGGACCCGGAACAAGAGCGTAAAGATCCATAAGCTTATATAAGCGTTCTACTCGTTTGTGGTTGACTTTTATGCCCATGTCTTTCCGCAGCCAGGTTGTCATGGAGGGTGTTCCTTTAAATGGATGTTTGGTGTATTCCTTGTCAATTAATTCCATTAGATGAAGGTTCTCCTCGCTTTCTGGTTTTGGCTGATAATATACACCTGACCTTGCAATGGACAATAATTTGCATTGGCGATTTATGCTCAACTGAGCATGAGCCTTATCAACTATCGCACGTCTTTCTTGTGTTGTGGTTTTCATGATAAGGCTTTCTTTAAAAAATCTATTTCAACTTTTTGCTGGCCGATGATTTCATACAATTTATCCTCTTCAATGGATTTTTTATCTTTTTTTGTTGAAGTGCCTGATTCAAATGCTGCCGAAGCATTTCCTAAAAACTCCTTCTTCCATTTACCTACTTGTTGTGGATGGAGTTCATACTTCTTGGCAATTTCATTGACACTTTCTCTTTCTTTTAAGACTTCTAAAGCAACTTTAGCTTTAAATTCCGGTGTGAATTTTCTTCGTGTTTTCATAAGACAACAATTTAATAAATTTGAACTAAACTTGCTGTCCTAATTTTGGGGTATATTATATAAGTTCTGAAAATAATATCAGTGAGTATGTATTAGTAAATGATAAAAATATAGCCACTTATAGGAACTCGCCCAAAGATACACTAATTCATCATGTAGTGTATTCTTTTTGGGAAGACTATGATAATGCGGAGGATATACAAACAAGATATCGTATATGCTCCTCAAATAATGGGGATGAATCTTTTTGGTCAGCACATTCTATAATAGGTTCATCCACTCCTATTGAGAGCATTGGATCAATCAATGTGAATATTTATCCTAATCCTACGAATTCACACATTATGGTTGAATCTGAAGATTATAATAAAATATCACAACTATCCTTCTGTAATGCAATGGGTCAAGTATTGAAAAAACTTGATTTACAAAGCAAAAATATGTTAATAGATATTAGTAGTTATTCTAATGGATTGTATTTACTTAAAGTAGAAAATGAATCAAGAACATATACTGTTAAAGTTCTAAAGCAATAGTTACTGTTGCAGAATTGAATAGGCTGCCGCCAGGCGAATGACCTACCGGAGAACATCTCCGGTTCATTAAACAAAAGCAACTCGCGTAGGAATAAACTTGTGAGGAACATTTTTGCGGGACCCATCGAACATGGATTCGTAACCTCTTTTTTGATCATTCCCAGACCTATCATTTCACATCCAACGGCAATACTACATAGAAGATACTGCCTTTGTGCAGGATACTTTCTGCCCATATGTCCCCGCCATGATAATCAACAAACTCTTTACAAAGAATCAAGCCAAGACCTGAACCTGCTTCCCCTTCTGTTCCTCCTCGTGTAACATGGGTATCCACTTTAAACAAACCTTCCAAAACTTCCTTTGTCATTCCGGTTCCGCTATCAGAAATAGTAATTTCACAAATTTGATTTATAGCTCGTGCAATAACCCTCACCTTTCCATTTGTAGAAGTAAATTTAATGGCGTTGGAAATTAGGTTCTGGAGAATGGTTTTAAGCATATTTTTATCTGCAGGAAGCGTCAAATCAGACGGACATTCAACTTCAATTGCAATATTTTTTAACTTCGCTGAGGCTTCTAAAATTTCCTTTACCTCAACTAACTCATGATACAAAGTTAATATTTGACTTTTATGTCTTAACTTATTGTCCAGTCAAATATAG
>CAYVSF010000611.1:0-1790 GCA_964453775.1 uncultured Bacteroidales bacterium | reverse complement strand
TTTCCAAGGAAAACCCGTGTACCCGAGAACGCAATAAGAACTACAATCACAACCACTGTAACAAAGCTTAAGGTCTTTAAATTTCTCATTTTTATTTTTTTTATAGGTTAATAATAATGTCTACTTTTTGCTATAAATTATTTGTTGTGGATACCATCCATCTATTTATTCCAAAAACTAACAAAAGGTAACCCCCAAAAACGTCACTTTTTTTCGGTGAGATGGAATTTTTTTGTGGGGGCGCATGCCAGGCATGTTTACTTAGCAAGTTTAGAGTCTTCCTGCGCACAAAACGCCACTCGAAAGGATTCGTGCGGCAGCGGAGGCAAAAACAGTTTAGCGTTTGAGTCTGGAGTCTTGAGACAACTTATTGTGCATTTACGCAGTAAACCCAAGTCAAGCTCGTCATTCTGAACTTGTTTCAGAATCTACTAAAGCATTCTTTACTGCAAAGCTCTATACTCCAACTCACACCCTCCATCCCATCACCAGGATATCGTCGATTTGGGTGTGGTCCTGCATCCATTGGGTAATGGTCTTATCCAGGATGGATTTTTGTTCGAACATGCTGCGGTCGTTGATTTCCAGGAGAAGTTTCGTGAAGTTTTTACGCATAAATTTCTTGCTATCCTTTCCACCTATCTGGTCAATATAGCCATCGGAATACATATAATAGCTATCACCTGTTTCCAACTGGATTTCGTGGTTCGTAAAGGGCTTGTCCTTTCCCGGGTGAAAACCCACCGGCTGCCGGTCGGCCTTTACTTCTAAAAGTTCAGGTTCTCCGTCCTTTTCACGAATAATGTAAAGCGAATTAAAAGCCCCGGCGAACTGCATGCTATTGTCTTTCCTGTTGATAGCACAGATAGACATGTCCATTCCATCGCGCGATTCCTCTTCGCGACCGTGCTGACGAAGGGAATCCTTCACCTGTTTGCGAAGCTCGTTGAGTACCTGGTTGGCCTGTGTAATTTCCCTGCGCTGCACAATTTCATTCAGGAAGCTAATGCCCAGCATACTCATAAAAGCACCGGGCACCCCATGACCTGTACAATCTGCAGCCACCACAATAATGTAATCCTTCACCTGCTTCACCCAGTAGTAATCGCCACTCACGATATCGCGGGGTTTATAGAGAATAAAATTTTCGTGCAACAGCTCATTCACATAAGACATCGGGGGTAGGATGGCCGACTGGATACGTTCTGCATAGTTGATGCTATCGGTGATATCTTTATTCTGACTCATAACCAAATCGCGTTGTCGCTCAATTTCTTCTTTCTGGGCAGTAATTTCTTCATTAAGCTGTTCCAACTTCCGGTTTGCAGCTGTAATGGCAATATTCTTTTCCTGAATTTTACGGTTATCACGGCGTTTTTGTATGTATGCATAGACCACCAGGAAAACGATTATCACCACTGCTCCAAGTCCACCCAGGAGAGCATTTCGCAGAATCTCCTGCTGCTTAATCTTCGCATCGCGGGCTTCCAGCTGGGTTTGCTGCAGTTCGATCTGTTGTTGTTTTTTCTCGGTTTCATAGCGGGTTTGCATTTCAGTAATGGCATCTGTCTTTTCCTTGCTGAAGAGGCTATCACGCGTCATCATGTATACTTCCACATAATCCAGCGCCTTTTTATAGTTACCCAGCTTTTTATGGACATCCATCAGGGTCTTTGCATTGTTGTTTTCCAGTACAATATTCTCCATCTCAATTGCCATTTCATAGGACCGGTTGGAATACATGAGGGCACTGTCCAGGTGTCTTTTTCGAAGCCCCGAATGGGCAGGAT
>CAYVSF010000610.1:0-1795 GCA_964453775.1 uncultured Bacteroidales bacterium | reverse complement strand
GGCTGTCCAAAAAGGGCAGCCTTTTTCATGCAACCATTTTTGTCAATCCTTGCTCAAATAGAAATTTGAAATTCGGAATTTGATTTTCAATCTTAATTTTGCGATTTCGAATAACAATTTTAACCCAAAAATGGGTGAGTACAGAAAATAACGCTAATTGAGATAGATTTGCTGGGCTTAATCCTTGTAGAATGGCTGCTAACTTTCTTAGGTTATGCGATATTGCTACTAAACCAAACTCTATGTTTACCTTCTCTAATCCACGTAATTTGAATCGGGTAAATTGATTATCAAATTTAATTTGACCAAAGACTGCCTCCGGCTCAATTGGTCTTTTACTTCGATGTTCTATCCCTTTTGGGTTCATCAAAAGATCCTTTGCCTTTTTGCGAAAGGCTAACATTCTATGATTTATTTCTATTCGTCGATTCCCCTTGCCCTTATGACATTGTCCTCGCATGGGGCACCCTTTACAATTCTGTGCCTGGTAGATATGTACATTTGATTCATAGCCTAGTTTTGATGTGCGAGTGGTCTTTTTGATGCATAACATCTTTTGTCCCATGGGACATACATAAAAATCTTGTTGCTTGTTATAAAATAAATTAGTGGGAAGAAAAGGATTGTTCTTGTATTTCCGTTTCTGCTCTTTATGAAAATAATTGTATTTGTAGTAGGCTTCTATTTCGTTCTCTTGGGCATGCTCATAATTTTGTTCACTACCATATCCTGCATCTGCTATGACTTCTTTTGATTGCTTATTATAGAATTGTTTAAACTGACTAAGATGTGGAATAAGTGTTGCTGTATCTCCTGGCCTTTGATGAAGTGAAAAATTAGTAATGAATTGGTTCTCAGTACTTATTTGAATATTGTAAGCTGCTTTAAGTTGACCATTTTTCATATGGTCATCTTTCATTCTCATAAAGGTGGCATCCGTATCTGTCTTAGAATAGCTATTACGCTCACCCATAATCTTAAGCTGCTTCTCATATTTCTGCAACTTGGGAAGATGCTCTTTGTCCAGCTTTTCTACCTGTTTGCGCTCTCGCTTATTTAACGAGTCCAGGTGCTTGTTTAACTTAGAGATACGTTTACTTAGCTCTTCGCTATTGACAATGGGTTTAGTCTCAGTGTTTTCAGTTTGATTGTCGGATTTAATGGCTTCTTCAATGTTTTCAATAATAGCGTTTATTCTTGTTTCCAGCTTGTCCTTATACTTTTGAACTGAACCTTTCCATACAAAGGTGTATTTGTTGCTTGAAGCCTCTATCTTAGTCCCATCTACATATTGTTTATTTAAGCTTACATAGCCCAATTCAGCCATTATCTTGACCATCTCTGCAAATAAATAATGTATCTTATCTTTCAATCTCTTTCCCCGAAAGTCATTGATGGTCCGAAAGTTAGGCGTGCTGTTTCCTGAGAGCCACATGTAATAAATATTTTCATGTAGCTTTTGCTCTATTTTACGACTTGAGTACTCATTGTTAAAATAACTATAGAAGAGGATTTTTATCATCACGCGCGGATGATAAGAACTTGTACCTCCTCCTTTGTAACCAGCAAGAATATCATCTATATTAAGCTGGTCAACTACTTGATTAACAATACGTACAGGGTGTGTTTCAGGTATTCTGTCACTTAAATTTGTAGGAAATAATACATTTTGTTGTGAAGTGACCTCTTTAAATCTTACTTTTGTTCGTGTTGTCATATGTACCCCTAAGATCGTAAATTTTAGGGGGACAACAAAATAAAAGGCTGTCCAATTTACTTTTTGGACAGCCTCTTT
>CAYVSF010000609.1:0-1797 GCA_964453775.1 uncultured Bacteroidales bacterium | reverse complement strand
ACTCAACACTGTCATAGCAAGCGTGAGAGTGATTGTTAGCAATCTTTTCTTCATAATTGTTAATTTATAGTTAAACTTGATTTTGACAAAAATAGGAAAAAATAATTAGCATCAAAGGGTCTTAAATTCCTTTATTAAAACCGTTTATCACATCATTAATTCAACAACTTTTCTACGGTCATCATCCGATAATTGGTGCACGTAACCACTTGCTTCTGTTTTAAGCATCTGATTGGTTATTCTTTCCTGTTGATCTTTTTTAATTCCAATTTCGGAAAGCCGTACCGGAGAACCGATGGACTTGAAGAATTCTTCCAGCTTTTCAATTGTTTTATCAACCGAGTCAACATTGAAAAGTTGTCCGCCCAATTTTTTAATTCGCTCCGGTATCCTGTCACTTTGTAGCTTTAGCCAGGCAATATAAGCAATTGAAAGCGTAGCGCCGTGGGGCGTATTGTATAAGTAGGAAATATTGTGTCCTATATCATGTACTCCCCAGTCTCCGCCTGCCCTTCCATAGTCAAGCATGCCATTGAGTGCATTGGTGGCCGACCACATAATATTTGCCCTGTATTCATAGTTATCAGGTTCTTTAAGAACTTTTGGGCCGGATTCCATGGCCTCCTTCACAATGCTTTCTACAAAACGGTCTGAAAGTGAGCATTCTCCACCACCAAAATAGGATTCAAAGCTATGCGCAATCAAATCAACAATACCATAGGCCGTGTAATCTTTAGGTACGGATTGGGTATAGGAGGGATCCAAAAACGAGTGTTTTGGATAATTTAAACGGGAAACATAACCTATTTTTTCTTCTGTTTTATGATTCTGCAATACAGCAGCACCATTCATTTCTGTTCCTGTTGCAGCTATGGTTAATACGGCAATTAAAGGTATGGTAGATTTAGGTTTTACCCTACCCTTCATGATAGCCCATGGATCGGTACTGTTGGCTATTGCTAATCCGGTCATTTTTGCCGAATCAATAACACTTCCACCTCCAACTGCCAGGATAACATCTACGCCATTCAGCTTTCCAAGTTCTGCTGCACGAATTACATCTTCCACTACCGGGTTGGATTTGATTCCTGAATATTCAATAACTTCGGCTCCAATTCCTTCCAACTGCTTCATTGCTGCATCGTAAATACCATTCTTCTGTATAGAACCTTTTCCAAACATGAACAATACGCGCTTCCCAAATTCGTTCATTGTGTTTCCAAGATCTTCGATAACGTCTTTTCCAAAATGTAGTTTGGTTGGATTGTAGGCTACAAAATTTTCCATATATGTTTTTCTTTAATTTGATTGCTTAAAATTAGACAAAATACCTTAGAATAAGTTTAAGTTTCGATGCAATTATCTGTTAGGGGTGTGTTTAACCCCTGTTTTTGAGTTTTTTATGGCTCCAGTAACACTGGAATAGCAATTGGGCTCATCATGCAATTTTAACAGTCCTAAGAAAGCAAATACCAGGGCTTCTTTATAATCTATCAATTGTTTTTCGGGAACATGACATTCAACTGCAGTTTTTTCTCTGATCTTTGAAAGAAGATATGTATTGTGCGCCCCGCCTCCGGTGATGAGCATTCTTCCCTTATTTTCCAATTGATGGGTTATTTGAATTGCAATATGTTCATAAATAGTTGCCAGATAATCTTCTGTTTTTAGCTTGTTATGATTGTGCAGTACCGGTAGAAAAACCGCTTCAAACCATTCCCTTCCCAATGATTTGGGGGGCTTTTCCCTGTAATACGATAAGCTCCATCAGAATTCTTTACTCCCAGCCAATACCTG
>CAYVSF010000608.1:0-1797 GCA_964453775.1 uncultured Bacteroidales bacterium | reverse complement strand
GTTCTTTTCTGGATAAGCTCTTCCAGATGGTCACGGTACTGCGCTAGCTTCTCCTGCATTTCTTTGTTTTCATGAATATTTCTTAACGTTCCTACAATCCTGTAGATACCGTCTTCTTCATTTTCCAGCATTTTACCACGGCAGTGTACCCAAAAGTAGCTGTTATCTTTTTGCCTTAATCTGAATGTAATGGACAAAAAAGCATTTGTTCCATTTAGATGTTCATCAAGTGCTTTCAATGCGTCCTCTCTGTCATCAGGATGAATAAACAGCTTTAGTATTCGTTTATCGAATGCTAACCTAAAATTTTTACCCAGCTCTTTGGGATAATACCCCATCATTGCAATTGTTTTAGCAGAAACAAAAATTTCTTTATTGTGCAAATCAATATCCCATATGCCGTCATTTGCGCCTTTTAATGCCAGCGATAACCGCTCTTCGTTAATTTGAAGCGACTTTAAGGTTTGTTTGTGCTGACTGATTTCATGTTCTAGGGTCTTTTGATAGGCTTTATTTTGTCTGTTTCGTTTGAATAGAGAAATTAAATAGAGGAGGAAAAACACTAAAACTGTGGTATATGAGAAAATTAGGATCCATAAAATTTCCGATTTATTCAACTTATCCTCTACACCGTTAGTCTTATAGAGTCCATTTTTTTCTTTATCCATTTCTTTTTCCAAGGCAGCAATCTTGTTCAGGTTCTTTAAGCTATAAAGCTCATTTTGTATCTGCATATAGTTCTTATAGCTCTCCAGTGCTTTTTCATAGTTGCCTTCATCCTCATAACTTTGTGTAAAGTTTTCGTAATACTGCATTATCAGGTTCTTGTTGCCCAGCCTTTTTGCAAAAGTTAAACCTTCATTCAGGTATTTTTGTGCTTCTTCCTGTCTATCTTGTTCCATTAGTAGAATGGCAAGATTAAGGTAGCTTTTAATTATTCCCTGTAAATCTCCGCTTACCTTTTTAATCTCTAGTGATCGCATATAATAATCGTGGGATAGAGTGTAGTCCTTTTTAGTTTTATAGATGATACCCAAATTATTATATGCTGCTACCAAATTGGCTGTATCTTTATTTTTGACAATAAAATCAAGCGATTTGATGCAGAATTCCAATGCCAGGTCATATTTTTCCTTTTCGTAATGTACACCGGCAATGCTTAGTAAGCATCTTGCAATACCAACGGAGTCATTTTGGCTTTCAAAAAGGTTTTTTGCATGGTGAAAATGGAGAAGTGCCTTTTCCGGTTTCCCCATGAATTTATCAATTAAACCGATATTGTGAATATTCCAGGCTTTCCCTAGTGAATTGTTTAAACTTTCATAAAGTTCCATGGATTGAATAAAATAATCCATGGCGGAATCATATTGAGCTAAATGATAACTGGCCTCCCCATAAATATGCAGAGCTTGCGCTAGCTCCTCTACCTGTTGCTTTTGCTGCCCATGATAAATGGCTTTTAGAGCAGCGCCTTTGGCCTTTTCCGGATTACTTCTTAGATAGTATTCCCCGATTTCATTATAATAGGCGGCATTTATTGTGTCCTTTCCAGGTTCCTGTGATGACAGTGATTCGGGAAGAAATATACATATCAGGACTAATATTTTTAAAAGTTGCTTGAATCGCATCACGAGTGCTTTTTTGGTGATTCTATAGTGAAAAAATTATTGCTGTAACCATTTAGAGATTGTCGAAAGTAATACCTTCCTGTGAATGGGCTTGGATAGATAATCATCGCATCCTGCCAAAAACCCCTGTTTTCTATCATTCTTCATTGCGTAGGCCGTTTGTGCAATA
>CAYVSF010000607.1:0-1802 GCA_964453775.1 uncultured Bacteroidales bacterium | reverse complement strand
GTGTAAAGTCGGGTATCATAGCTATCAGTCTGAAATAAAGCATAACGAAGATCAAGATTTAAATTCCATTTGTTTAAATGAATGTGGGCAGTTTGTGCCAATAAAACTCCTTTATCTTTTTTTTCTTTCACTTGGGCAAACTGGAATTCATGAGACATTGATAAGAGTTCATGAATGGGATGTTGAAGCCTTAAGCGGGCTTTCTCAATTTTACGCATATCAGAAGAACAAAGCGGGGAATTTTCATCTTCCCTTAAATAGTATTCTTTTTCCTTCAACTGATAATTCAGTCGTAACTTCAGGATATTTTTTTTGGAATAGGTAACTTGCACTTTTTCTTCATACCCTGTGGTGGGGTTGAACATTTGATATTTTAACCAGGGAAAACGAAACACATCAGTGAAGGCATTTATGGTTAATCCTGGCAATAAATTGATTTTTATGCCTGTATAAAGTCCTTCTTCATTTTCAGCTGAGCCGTTTTCACCAAATGAAGATGCCCACGGATTGGAATAAGCCGCAGCGTAATTCCTATAGAGAATTCCTAAGGAAAGTTCAGGCAAAAGCTGGAGGTATGCGCCATTTAGAAGGGCCCAATTAAACCTTTTATTAGTGGCAAACTCGCCAAAAAGCAATAGTTTTTTTAGGGAAAAGGAGTAATCTATACTACTAAAATACATATGATTACCATTCCAGCTATGGAGCTTATATAGTTTGTCATGGCTTATTCGCGAAGCATTATAATCCATATAAACCAGGTTAAAATGGATGTTACCGTTTTGAAGTTGGTATCCTGCATTTAATCCCATTATAAACTCCTTGAGGGCGTCTTTTTTTTTCAATGATAGCAGGGTGTTATGCATCCCATTTGTTGGTAGCGATGTAAAAAACTGTTTTGTGCTGTCTGTAAGGCTGGCATCTGTTTTTTTGTAGGAGATGAAAATAGTTGAAGACCATTTATTTTTTCTAATTTCAGTAGCAACACCACGAAGAAACCTGTTTTCGTTGGATGTAGAGTATGGAGCAAGTGTCTTCCCGCTTTTTCTAATGAGAGCGTTATTAAGCCCTTTCCCCATGGAAAAACCAGTCCATAAAACAGCGCCCTGTCCAAAATTAATTTTATAATCGCCGGTTACAATTTTATTAAAAACCCCCTTTTTATAAAAGGCGACATGCCCTGAAATGAAGTCAAAACTGTTGCTTAATGAGGGAAAAAGTTCTTCACCTGGATCTTTCTCCAGTGTAAGCCCATATTGAAAGACATCTTTTTTAGAAGTTTGGTATCTTAAATAAACCCGCCCGGGATTCCCAAGATAACCCGAAGAACTTGTGTCTCTGTAGCCTTTTGCCTCCTGCAATTTTTGCTGGTACCTGAAGATTGCATTTTTATTGGATCGCTTCATTGTTGTTTTCCCTTTTTGTTTACCCAAAAATACAAGGGGAGATAAAAGCTCTATGCTTTGTCGATCAAAACCATACATGTAATTTAGTTCGGAGAAAGATATGATGGCTCCGAACTCTTTTCGATAATCTATTAAACTGGCAATTTGAAAGGGTGTGAGAAATCCCAGTTCCTCCAGTTCTTCTTTTCGGGCTTGGTTTAGATTGAGTGGGTGTTCCAGGTAATAGCTGATGATTTCTATTTGTTCCTGAATATTTATGGTAGGTTCGGAATAGGCCTTATCGGCAAAATAATTTTCCCAAAAGTCGATATTTATACTTTCCGGTTGTGCAAACGAAGGGTGCCCTAAAATCAGAAAAAAAATGGATAGAAAAGGCAGCAGAGAAGATTTAATAAATTT
>CAYVSF010000606.1:0-1809 GCA_964453775.1 uncultured Bacteroidales bacterium | reverse complement strand
CTTTAAAAATTACAGAAAGTGAGATTAGAAGCCTGCAGCAACAGATCGATTCGCTCGAAGCAGTCTATTCCAGGGCACTGGATAGAATTATGTACCGAAAAGATGAAAGGAGTCAAAGACTCAATCAAAAGACCGATATTTCAATCATTCGGCTTAAACAAAACCATCAGAATGAAGCAATTGCAGATTTGGTGAAACAAAGTGATGATAGAGATAAATTAATGATTAGCAGTGACAACGAGTATTTGAGGACAGCTGAACCTGTCTTTTTCATATCAGATCATACAGCCGGAAGATCCCATTTTTATGCACCGAAAAAAAGAATAGCGAACATTAAGATTAATACACTGTATTTCAATACATTTGCCATTTGGCTCTTATCCTTTTTTGTGTATCTTATCCTTATTCGAAAGGTTCTAAGGATATGATTTTTTGGGAATTTGTCTGATCTTAATTAAATTTACATTGTAATTCCTGATTTATGATTAACAAAAAACAAATAATAACACTTCTAATTGTTCTAATAACAATTGCCGGATGCAAAGACAATCCTGGCAAGCAGGAGAATGATGCACTTGGATTTGGGGACAACACAGAAAGCAGGGAAGATATCAGAGCCATGTACTTTCGTTTTCCTTCATCCAAAGAAATGATCAACTATATCGATTTTTCTGACTTTACCTATCACAAGGAATTGCTTAATCCCACCGCCAACAATGATAAGTATTTCAAGAGCAGCCAAAAAATGATTAATCTGGGTGTTTACCTGTCTGACATTGCTTACCTGGCCCTTTTTGAAAAACACAATCAACTGGGGGATTATCTGGAAGTGGTTTTGAAAAACAGCGATGAGTTGCGCCTGGAATTTCCGTTTCAGAATCAAATGCTTGACCGAATGAAAGCCAATGTCGGTAATCAGGATTCGCTGTTGCATATTGCCGAAGAATATCAGGATAAAGTGATTGATAACCTGCTCAATAGCGGCAGAGAAAAAACAATTGCCATTGTGTCCACCGGTGGTTATATTGAGGGTCTGTATCTTGCCCTGGAATCGGTAGAAGACTTTGAGGGCAATTATACAACCATTCAACGGATTGCCGAGCAAAAATATGCTTTTAACAACCTGTTGAAGTTTACAGCGCGATACCAGGATGACCCAAATGCTGCCACAAGTCTAGCCTACCTGGAAAAGATTGATAGCAAATTCCAGGCAATAAAATACGAAGAGAAGCCTGTTATAGCTAAAAAACAAAAAGACCAGCTGTTAATCGACGGTGGAAGAGAACTGCATATAACCAGGGAACAATTCACAGAATTGAAAAAAGCAGTTGCAGAGGCCAGAAATTCAATAGTCAATCCAGAAATAAGCAAAAATGAAAATTAAACTCTTCTACATAACACTATTTCTGATTTTGGGTTTTACCTCCCATGCGCAAAACTGCAAAAATTATCACGTTGAAAATTGCAGATGGGGCGACCGCAGCTATTTTTACAGCCGCCAGTCAAGAAGCGCCCTCTTTGCACCGGGAACAACATCCAAATTTAATATTGTCGTGTATAAGGGAGAAGAATATTATATTAGCATTGAAGGACACCGAAAACTTGGTGATTTGAGGTTAAGACTCCTGGAAGACGACGAAGGAAAAACAGTGCTTTATGACAATGCTGATTTTAAATACGAGAACTACTTCTATTTTAAAAATGCCACAACCAAAAAGCTTATCGTTGAAGTATCGGCACCCGGGGCTGAGGATCCTGATGAAAAAGAAGCACGCTATTGTGTTGGCGTGCTCCTGTTGTTCCGTAGTG
>CAYVSF010000605.1:0-1830 GCA_964453775.1 uncultured Bacteroidales bacterium | reverse complement strand
ATGCTTTGATGGTATTCGATCTGGTTTTCTTTCAGCTCTTTTTCCATCAGACCATAAATGTCGGAGAAGAGATCTTTTACTTTGGCAATTTGGAAATTGGGTTTAGGTATCTTTGTCAGATTTCGGTAGGTGTCTACAAAATGCAATAGTCCTGTGCTCCTTTTGTGTATGGTTTGCAAAGCCATCTGAACCTCTTCCACCGATTCTTCATCCAACTCTTCTTTTTGAGATTTGGCCTCCTTGATCATCATATCAATGGTGGAGGTAAGCGAAGCAATGGGTGTAATGCTGTTCATAATTTCATGGGTAAGCACTCGGATAAGTTTTTGCCAGGTCTCGGTTTCCTGATCCTCTAATACATTTTGAATATTTTTGATCGTCACCAGCATGATGGATTTTTCATGCACCTTGAATTCGGTACCCGAGATGGCCAACTGCAAGATATCATCCTCCTGTTGAATTTTCACCAGGCAGTTTTTCCCGGGCTCAAATTCCGAAAGCTTAGTTACCAGTTCATTGCTTATCAGGTTTAAATCTTTGAGATGATGAACATGGTTCACCTGGAACATGCGTTTAAAGGCTTTATTTACCATATCCACCCGACCTTTTTTATTGAAGGTAATAATGCTGATGTCAATGTTTTCCAGGAGGCTTTGTAAATAATGATATTGCTCTTCCTTTTCACTGCGAACCTTTTGAAAATCCTGGATAACGTCGTTAAAGGCTTTGTTCAGTTCATCGAAAGAAGAGCCCATCCCTTCCACCTGGAAAGAACGCGTAAATTCGCTGAAGCGTATTGATTCCAGGAAACTCGACAAATCCCGGTTGGTTTTATCCACATATTTAAATAGCAGGTAAACCTGGATGATGATAAGTAAGGCCACCAGGAATGGGGTAACCAAATAATCCAGCGTGATGGTATAAAAAAAGAGAAAGATTGTTGCGCAAAGCAATATCAATCTGAATATAACAACTGTCCGAAAATTTTTAAAGACCATATTTTTCCATTCTACGATAAAGGGAAGTGCGTGTTAGTCCCAGCATACTGCTTGCTTGTGTTACGTTTCCCTGACACTGTTTAAGTACTTTCTCTATGACATTCTTTTCAATGTCTTCCAGATTGTAATTATCCAACTCTAAATCGCCTACTTTTTGAGACCTGGAAGATAAATGGAAATCGTCGGGTTGTAGGTAATCCGAATCACTCATGATAATTGCCCTTTCAATAGCATGCTGCAATTCACGAACATTTCCTGGCCACTGGTGCTGATTCAGCTTTTTTATTGTTTCTGCAGTAAAGCCCTTGATTTTTTTCTTGTACTTTTTTGCATATTGGTTTAAGAAATGCTCTGCAAGTAAAGGGATGTCTCCTGTTCGTTCTCGAAGCGGTGGCAGGTGAATTTCTACGGTATTAATTCGGTACAGCAAATCCTGCCTGAATTCATCGGCTTCAATCATTTCATGAATACTCATATTGGTAGCACAGATTAATCGCACATCAATAGATTGACTTTTGTTGGCGCCAACTCTTATTATTTCTCTTCTTTCAAGCACGGTTAGTAATTTGGCCTGCAATGGCATGGTTAGGTTTCCTATTTCATCCAAAAACAGGGTTCCCCCGGAAGCAATTTCGAACCTACCGGCCTTATCAGCTTTAGCATCGGTAAAGGCGCCTTTGACATGCCCAAAGAGTTCGCTTTCAAATAAGGTATCGGCAATACTTCCGAGATCGACACTGATAAATACTTCATCTTTACGCAAGGAATTTCTGTGTAGTGCCCTTGCAACCAGCTCTTTTCCCGTTCCGTTTTCTCCAAGGATAAGTACGTT
>CAYVSF010000604.1:0-1837 GCA_964453775.1 uncultured Bacteroidales bacterium | reverse complement strand
ACGAGTAGAACGCTTATATAAGCTTATGGATCTTTACGCTCTTGTTCCGGGTCCTCATACTTCAAAAGGGAATAAAGAACATAAAAAGTATCCATATTTGCTTAGAGGGCTTAAAATTGACCACTACAATCAAGTCTGGGCTGCTGATATAACATATGTGCCAATCAAAGGAGGTTTTATGTATTTATTGGCCATAATAGACCTCTATAGCCGGTATATAGTCGGCTGGTCGTTGTCTAACACTATGGACACAGAATGGTGCATAGAAACGCTAAATAGGGCTATAAAAGAGCATGGCACTCCAGAAATACTCAATACAGATCAAGGTTCTCAATTTACCAGCGATGATTTTACAAGCTTTGTAGAAAGCAATGACATAAGAGTTAGTATGGATGGAATCGGCCGGGCAACCGATAATATTTTTATTGAACGGTTCTGGCGGAGCATCAAATATGAAGATATATACCTGTACGCTTACGAAAATGGCACAGAATTGTACCATGGAATAAAACGGTATATGGAATATTACAACTGCCAACGCAGACACAGTTCAATTGATGATAAAAAACCATCGGAGTTGTTCCAGTTGGCGGCTTAAACCAGAGAATAAAGAAAAGCTTTTCTTTATTCTCTGGTTTAAATGTTCTTTTGAATTAGTTTTGTAGTTAAAGTTGTTCTAACAATGGGGGAATGAATAGTATAATCTAACTTCCATCTTTGAGGCTTATCTCCATTTTTTTCATCAAAAACAAAATCTGATAACATAACTGGTATTCCTTTGTAATATAGTTTACAATAACTTATGGCTTCTTCATGCTTATTTTCATTTACCATCTCACTAATTATCACCTCTAGGTTCATATTAAAAAATGAAGCTTCTTCTACCAAAAGATTGTTACTTGAACGAGAACCATAATATACAAATTCTGAAAAAGAACCAGTGAAATTAAATTCTGTTAATAGACCTATTGCTTTTTCATATTCCCCATTATTTGCCATATAAGCAACTTCAACAGTTAGAATTTTTTTCCGCATGTTTTCAACGTCTACTTGTGAAACAGATATATAATCTGCTACTAATTCTCCACTTGCTGCATGAGCTGTCTCAAAATAATAAACTGCTAATGCTTTTTCAATTTTTTTTATTACTCTTGGTGCTTTTGTTCTTCCTAAAATAATTGAAACTGTTATTGTAAAAGCAATGATTGCCAGCAAACTAATAAGAATTAATCACATCATATGCTTGCTTTTTTCCTTTATATGACCAATATCTGATATTGTTTGCTCTACTTTCGATTTCTTTAATTTTTTTTACGTAACCGAGACTTTAAGTTTTCGATATACTCTTTATCATAGCCAGAAACATACCATTTTTCTTCATATCCATTCCCTGTTTTTTCTCTTACACAATTAAAAACCGGTTTAATCCAAAGATCGAACCATTTGATTAACTCACCCTTATTACTACTATTTTTAATAGATTCTAAAGACGTAACTATTTGTTCGTTATATTTTTTCACCTCCTGATTATATTCTTCTGCTTCATGAAAATTGGCACTTCGAGGATCACCTAAAAGAGATTTATGGTTATTACTTTCAAGATGATAAACCCTAAAATATTTTAATGCTTTATTTGCTGCATCAAAATCTCTGTTTTCAATTGCACTATCAAATATCTTTAATAAAAAACCATTGGCGAAATCAAATTCATGAGAACTTGCACCATAAGAATTCCAATAGTCAAATTCTACAAGTTCTCTTAAAGCTGTATTATACTCATCCTCAAAAAGGAGAAAAGGAATTCATACCAATGAGAGACGCAACGGGAGAACAATCT
>CAYVSF010000603.1:0-1844 GCA_964453775.1 uncultured Bacteroidales bacterium | reverse complement strand
AGTATGACCCGGGAGATGGGCATCCGTCATATGGATAAAGTAGTAATCTGTGGTATACTGAGCTATGATTTTGACTGCGTTTACAACCTCATCAAATACCCCATCAGAAGCTGTTACCCGGAGATCATACAATTCATACAAATCAACAGCAGGAAGGGTTGTGGTGAGGGTCCATTTATCCAATTCGCTGTCATAACTGGCTTGATCAACTTCTAGTGTGATTGTCATATCTTCATAAAACAATTCAACATTCCAAGCAGTGGTGGATGCATCTGCGAAACACGTCAGGTTCAATTCCTGACCGGGAACCACAATAGAAGGAATGTTTAAAATGGGCCGCTGTACAACGGTCAGCGTATCTCCCATCGGAATATCACACGGGTCATCCCCATATTCCAAATTTCCGGCATCGGTATATTGAACAAGCGACTCATTGATGAGTGGGGAATTAAAACTTAAATTAGCGGTTCCTGCGTTCAGCGGCAAAAAGTTAAGGTACACCAGGGTAGACTTATTCCCCGAACTGGTGCCTCCTGAGAAGTTGATTACAATATTCCCGGAAGTTGAAGCATCTGATATAGAGCCACCCTCTGATATTGTTCCTGCACTTGTATATCCTTCATACTCAAACTTTGTTACATCATACTGCATGTTTAATGAATAGGACGAAATGGAAGTGCTTTGATTGACAATTGATATTTTTACCGGGTAAGCAAAACTTGCGCTATTCTGTACAAATCTATCGTTGGAATGTAAAATAAAAGCACCGGAGGCTGATTGGATATCGCCCAGTGATCGTGGGAAAAGGCTGATGCTTCCATAAGATAATCCAATCACTCCCGTAACAGACTCAAAAGGATAGTTGACATACAACTCCAAATCATCTCTTAAATTATAGATGGCCGAGCGTAGCTCACATTCACCGGAGCCATCATCCACTTTCCAGTTATTATACTGATCATAAGTGGAGCTTACTGCACAATTGTTCAATTGAATCAACACACCTTCATACGCTTCGGAGTAAACTTCATTCGTTAAAATAACTGCAGGCCCAGGAATAGCATGTCCCTGGCTTTCAACACTGAAAGCAGTTAAATCTTTTATTTCTGTGTAACCATTATATTCCACTATGGTTCCCGTTATAATAATGCTGTCCCCAATTTCCGGTGAATAGTTGTTATCGTAAACAAACAAGCCATTCCATGCCCCACCTGCAGATGAAGCAATAAAATACCTTCCGTTGGAGCAATTATTGGCTGCTACAATTCCGCCGGTTGTAACAGTTTGAGAATTATATAAGGAAGGATAAGTACCATCTCCCGGAGTGGTAGTATACTGTATTTCGTAAATACTGGTCTGTGCGTAAAGAATGCCCGGTATAAAAAGGGCTAGAAGCATTAATATTTTTTTCATAAGATTTATTTGAAGTAGAATAAAATTTTACGGCAGTTAAATGATTTTGTTCCCATTATTTACCTCAACTCCGATTCTATTGATATGGACACTATGTTTTTCCGCTATAATAATACATATAATCCCTGAATATTTCACCTATATGAGCTTTGGCTTTTCTTATTCAGAATTAATTTAAAAAAGAAATTGAAAAAAACATTTACATCGCTTGCGACATAAATGTTTTTTGTATATTTGTATCGTGATCGATTTAATCTTTAACGATATTAATTAAATAAAAAGCATATGAAACCAGGTTTTTATAACTTCAAAGCAAACAGCCTGCAAGGCAAAGAAATTAAGATGGATGCCTACAAAGGAAAAACCATTCTGGTAGTAAATACGGCAAGTAAATGCGGATTGACCCCGCAATTTGAAGGTTTAGAAGACCT
>CAYVSF010000602.1:0-1845 GCA_964453775.1 uncultured Bacteroidales bacterium | reverse complement strand
CGGAAGTCGCATTCTGCTTCTTTGAAGCAGGTGCAGCTATTGCTTCTGTCTTTTTGCCGGTGTCGGCAATTGAAGATAAATTAAGATTGATTTCCTCCAGGATACTCTTTTGAGCATTAACCTTTATTAATCCTAAAAGCAGGACAAATAAAATTACATATCTCCTCATAATACAATAATCGAATCAAATACTAATAATCTTTGAATGTGGTTAATAAATTCAATATAAAAAAAGGAATAATATTCTCTACACCCAAATGTTTTTCAATATTTTTTTCATTTTTTTTACATACGATGGTGTGACCATGAATTCAAACTCCATCGCAACAGCCATATAACGGCACGAAACAAATAAAACGCAGAAATAACATTTACCCATCAGAGGAAATCAACATTGGTGAAAAAAATTCTTTCATTTTCCTTGTTTTTTAACTTTTTCCATGAAATATTTGTAGTGATTATTCACACTCAAAATTTATTTATGAAATTAAAGGCAAAGATTTTTCTATTTCTTCCTGTTGCTATTTTTTTTATAAGCACTGCCAGATCACAGGAAGACCAATCGGTTATCTTCGATAAGAATGACACAACCATTCTGCAATATCTGAAGAATTTCGATAATATGCATGTTGGATATTACGGTTCTACACAGAATTGTGAACCTTATGAAGTGTATGCACTTAAATACAAATATCACTGGTTTCTCTTTGTCAAAAAAGATGATAACGTTTCCTTAATGCAGATTAAACCACCCGTTAAAAACATGGAAATTGATTATCCCTCGCGTTTCTTTGCAGAAGGACTGGCTCGTTGTTATGCCCTTAATTATACCCGGTTCGTGAAAAAGAAGAGAGAGGTCTTCGATATGGATATTTATGGATACTATAAATTCACCAGGAACGGAAGAAAAGTGATGAAGGGCTTACTTCTATTGGAATATCCCTATTACAAACAGGGCTTATTCAGTTGGAAACTTGATGAGGAAGAGGCGAAAAAAATGGTTGAGGAAGAACTGGCCAAACAAACAGAAAGTATTAAAGAAAAAGTAAAGCCCGTAAAATCAGAAATTCTTGATAAATTACCTGTTAAGAAAGAGAAATAATGATGCATTGCCTTTCACCAAGATGCAGGTTTCTACAACTGTTTCTGATATTAAAATTCAATAAAAAGTACCTTAATTATATGCATCGCTAACTGCCAAATAAATGTTAAAATGAAAGCAAGCCATTTTAAACTCTACTTCGCCGTTTTCTTCCTGATGTTGGGAAAATCGGCATTTGACATTCATCTTTTTTCAACTTACTTTTCGTCGCACCATAGCTCCTATGATATTGCTATCACATTTGGCTATGCAGCAATTGCCAGTCTTGTGGCTGTAAGTTTCTTTAATTATTTGCAGAGGGCCTTTCGATTTGGAGTGGCTATTTTTTTTAACTATTTTCTGCTAACGGCCGTTATAATAAGCTATTTACTTTTTGCTACAGGAAGTCTATCCTATGTTAATTTAACCATACTTGCCAGTATAAACATCCCGTTAAACTTCCTGATTTTATTAACGATACGGGGCTTGCAAACACGCCTGGGAGCAGATAAATTAAAAATAGTGGAGCGTAATTCTAATGTATCAGGAAACACTGCATTACTGATTTCCGGGATGTTCATCATTGTTTTCTTCGATGCCTTAAAAACGGGATTATCCGGACCTTATCCAATAGCCCTGTTTTCATTAACAACTTTAGCAATGAGCGTACTTATTATTCTGCTGTTGTTAAAAAAAGATAAGAAGGCAAGCGAGATTCTTGATAACATGCAAGAAATACGGGTAAAGCAAAATATTTTCAAGCT
>CAYVSF010000601.1:0-1848 GCA_964453775.1 uncultured Bacteroidales bacterium | reverse complement strand
CTGATTCTTCAATTTCTTTTTTTGTTTCTTCAATATTCGCAGAGATGGTATCTTGAATGCTGCCTGATTCGGTTGGTGTGATTCCTTCCTCTTGATCCGAGGCCTTTTTGCTGTCGGTTCCACAACTTAATGCGATAAGCGATAATAGTGAAATGGTCAGAATAGTTCTTTTCATAGAGTATGAAATTTAGCTGGGTTAATAATCTGTTTCAAAAAAACAATTTACTAAAAATCATACTCAAATCAAATTTAACTTTCCAGTAAATTATTCATTGTAAGTTCTTTAAATTAATTCCTTTCTAAACTTATAGGTTTGTCTCATTTTATTTATCATCTTTGTCGCGTCCTGAAAGTCCAGTGATTGCTGACCATCGGACAGAGCTTGTTCCGGATGTGGATGGATTTCGGCCATAATGCCATCTGCTCCGCTCATGATGGCAGCCAAAGCCATCGGCTCAACTAATTCCCTGATTCCTGTTCCATGCGAAGGATCAGCTATAACCGGCAAATGGCTTTTCTTTTTCAAAATGGGAATTGCATTCAGATCAAAGGTATTTCTATAAGCCTTTTCATAGGTTCTGATACCTCTTTCACAAAGGATGATTTCTTCATTACCCCCGGAAAAAATATATTCTGCAGAATATAATAATTCATCAATAGTACCGGATAATCCTCTTTTTATCATCACTGGCTTATCCAGCTTCCCTAAAGCATCAAGAAGTGTATAATTTTGCGAGTTGCGAGCTCCAACCTGGAAAATGTCTACGTAATCATACATCTCATCTATTTGATCCATCTGCATGACTTCGGTAATCACGCTAATATTGTTCTCGTGGCATTTATTATAGAAGTAGATCAAGCCTTCAATTCCTGTTCCTCTGAACGCATAAGGTGAGCTGCGTGGTTTAAAAACACCGCCCCGCATTATTTTTATGTGATGTGTGGCCAGAAAATCCACGATAAGATCGATTTGCTCGAAACTTTCAATAGAGCAGGGCCCGGCCATAATGCTTAGTTCATCGCTTCCAATGGTTTTATTGTTCCATAAAACAATTTGACTCCGCCCTACTTTCCATTTTGAAGAGACCAGCTCATGTTTATCATTGACCGCATGTACATCTTTAATGCCCTTCATGTTTCCAATACTTCTGATATCAATAGGCGAATTCCCTATACCAATTAGATAGTCGCCATGTTGTGTAATCACTGATTTTGTGGTGTATTTATGCAGATCCAGAAAGTTAAGAATTTTTGCCCTGCAATTTTCATTACATGTGGATTCAAATTGTATGATCATAGCTACTTTTTCTTATCGATTGAATAAATTGTTCAGTGGTTTCCCGTATGTTGGAATCTCCCTTTCCGAGTGCATTGATATAGGCACTTCCAATAATCGCTCCGTTGGCCAGCTTGCAGGCTTTCTGAAAGTTGTCATGATTGGAGATACCAAATCCAATGATAACCGGCTTCCTTGAGCGGATATAAGCCAGTTTTTTTTGAGTCAGGGGATCATCAAATGTTGCTTGCCTGGTTCCTGTTGTGGTATTGGTAGACACAAAATAGAGGAACCCTTTGCTTATGGCAATGATTTTATCCAGTCGCTCCTGATTTGTTGCAGGTGTGACCAGGAAAACTGGGTAAATGCCAAATTGATTGAATAAATGAGCATAATTCTTTTCATATTCTTCAATGGGTAAATCCGGAAGGATAACTCCAGACACCCCGCATTTCCGGCAGTCTTTTAAGAAGTTTTTCATACCATATTTCAATACGGGGTTCAAATAGCCCATGATTACCATGACAGCTTTATGCTTTCTTGATTCTAACTGATTAAACAGTTTTTTTAGG
>CAYVSF010000600.1:0-1852 GCA_964453775.1 uncultured Bacteroidales bacterium | reverse complement strand
GCTATCGCTGGCAAACGAATCCTCCTTCCTGGCCTATATCCACAGCGAGGACACGATAAAAACAAAGGCATACAGCCTCTACCTGCAGGACATCAAAAATCAGGAATACAAAAAACTAGTAGATACAACCACTGCGCTATTCCCAAACAAATGGACTGTAAGCGAAAAAGGCAGCATCTATTTCTCGGAAGAGGACAGCCGCCTGTTCTTTGGTGTTGCAGAAAGACCGATAGCCGAGCCAAAAGACACCCTGCTGGACGAAGAAAAAGTAGAACTCGACTTGTGGAGCTGGCATGATCCCATGCTGCAACCCCAGCAAAAAAAGCAAGCCAGAGAGGTGGAAAACCGCACTTATCTTAGCTACTATGATATGCAAGATAAAAAGCTCATCCAGCTGGCCGATAAAGAAGTT
Organism: uncultured Bacteroidales bacterium; assembly: GCA_964453775.1. Taxonomy (GTDB): domain Bacteria; phylum Bacteroidota; class Bacteroidia; order Bacteroidales; family UBA12077; genus CAYVSF01. The sequence continues at coordinate 1,440 of CAYVSF010000600.1, read as the reverse complement.
TATGAAATCACGACAGCAACAGATGGCGAAGGTGAATGGGCACTGGCTTACAATTATGACCCGTATTACCACCTCATATCCTGGGACTATCCTTACTACATGGATATTTACAAAGTACATGTACCCACGGGGAAACGAAGTCTGCTTAAGAAAAAGACCCAATCCAGAATTCGTATTTCCCCTGCAGGGAAGTATGCGTATTGGTATAATAAAGCAGACAGCAGCTATAAAGCCTATAACTTTGAGAATGAGCAAATGATAAGCTTAAGCAAGAATATCCCCCAGCCTCTTTACAATGTGGAACACGACTATCCTTCTGATCCTTCACCCTATGGAATTTCGGGATGGACCAAAGACGATAAAGCATTGCTTATTAACGATGAATTTGATATCTGGAAGGTAGAATTGGAAGATTTATCCACCGAGCGACTTACAAAAGGACGTGATATGAACTATCGATATCGCTATATCCGGCTTAACCGGGAAGAAGATTACATCGATCCTAAAGCTACGGATTTGCTTTCTGCTTTTGATAATGAAACAAAACAGCATGGTTTCTATAGCATCAACCTAAAAAAAGGCGCTGTTCAACAATTGGTAATGGAGGATGCTTCCTTCGGATATCCAGGAAAAGCCAAAGAGGCAGAAAAGTTACTCTGGACACGCGAGAGTTTTCAGGAGTACCCCGACTTGCATGTGAGCAACCTGGATTTCACGAATCCAACACAGATTTCCCGAGCAAACCCACAGCAAGACAACTATCTTTGGGGTGATGTACAGCTGGTTGAATGGGTTACAACCGAAGGAACAGTGGAAGAAGGTCTGCTTTACAAACCGGAAAATTTCGATCCCAATAAGAAATACCCCATGATGGTTTATTTCTACCGACTTTATTCGGATCAACTGCATTCGCACTACATCCCCAAACCAAGCCGTTCCATCATTAATCCTACTTTCTATGTGAGCAATGACTACCTGGTATTCATACCGAACATCCGTTACAAAGAAGGTTATCCGGGAGAGAGTGCCTACAATTACATTGTAAGCGGAACTCTTTCCTTAATCAACAAGCATAAGTTTGTGGATAAAGATCATATCGGCATCCAGGGACAGAGCTGGGGAGGCTACCAGGCTGCCTTTGTGATTACCAAAACCGACATGTTTGCTGCTGCATCTGCCGGAGCACCGGTATCCAACATGACCAGCGCCTACGGAGGTATTCGCTGGGGATCGGGAATGAGTCGAATGTTCCAGTACGAAAAAACACAAAGTCGAATTGGGGGCACCCTTTGGGAAAAGCCTTTACATTATATTGAAAATTCACCGGTATTCTATGCACCAAAAGTGAATACCCCGTTGCTCATGAGACACAACGATGGAGACGGTGCAGTACCCTGGTACCAGGGAATTGAATATTTCGTAGCCTTGCGCCGCCTGGGT
>CAYVSF010000599.1:0-1859 GCA_964453775.1 uncultured Bacteroidales bacterium | reverse complement strand
TTTAAAATTTTATAATTATTTGAATATAAACTAATTAAAAATTTGAGAACATATGGAACCGTTCGTTCCTCACTCTCGCATATTCTTATTTTAATCATATCTTTTTGTGTTATTTTTGATGAAAAAAGAACATGCTCGTTTCATCCGGGTATAGTTTATATGATTTTTAAATAAGCCCCTGTTTAAAAAATAGCCTTGATCCGGTTTTAAAAAGGCGCCCAGCGTCTTTCTTCGTCAAATAAATAATTAAAGTTTCCCACTTATATGATGCCCAATAATTGGGCATGTTAAATTCCATAATTATTTGTTTAGTTGACATTTAAATATCAGACTATCAGGCTGCTGCCAGACAATTGCCAGTTTTGTTGTTATTATTGCCATTATCTTCAAATTCTTCCAGTGCCTTTAGCATCGCCAATAGTTGTTTGCTTGTTTGATCGCTTTGCATTAGTTTTTCCATCATTTCTTGTACATCAATGCTCAATATTGTGGCCACCAGTATCACCATTTTAAAAAATACCTTGACCAGCCTTTCCCACAAGGTTAGTTCGAGCAAATGTTGCTGTGTTTCCCTGAACAATTCGCCCATGGTTTCATAGGAACTGAACCGCTTTTGCAGCGATAATATCGTATGGGTTGCCAAAACGATCGTTGCGTCTGCAATTTGTCCATCAAAATCGGTGTTCTGACTTGCGCCCAAACGAAGGTACTGCTTACATTCTTTAAAGAGCACCTCAATTGTCCAGCGGATTTGGTACAGTTCAATTGCCTGCACAAATGACAGAGTCAAATCAGTTGTCAATAACAATGTCCAGTTCTTTGCATTGTTATAACGTATGAAGAAGAGCCGGACTTTTTCCCCTTTGTAATCAACAACCATTGAAATGTAAGTGGACTTGTGTTTTCTTGAATACTTACTGTTTTTCCGCTGGTTTTTAACAATCAACTGATGAGCATTCAATTCTCTGTTGCCGACCAGGTATTTCCGCCGGTCAATCTTGCACATTCCCAGTAAATGCATGGCCCCCTTTTTAATGGAACGAATGCTTTTGATCATGTAATCATTTACAAACCAACTGTCCATCAAAACATAACTGGCGATAAACCCATTCTTCACGGCCCGCCTGAGCATAGAAACAGCAACTTCGCCTTTTTTCATGTCCAATTCCAGGGCCCTTTTATGTCCGGGCGATTTGCTATCACGCTTTTGGCGGAATTGTGATTTTAACTCTTTCTTTGACAAACCGTAAGTTCCCTTTTTCCCTTTCTCCCGGTGGAGCGAAAAATCAGTCGTAACCAGGGTCTTTCCATCCCAGAAACCAAGCAGGAGCATTTTAAAACCCAACGGATAAAGTTTGGTCACATGGTTGAAAACCCTGCCGATAAACTCAATTGTTTTGCCTGTTTTTTCAATGTCCGTATCATCCAAAACAAAGCAAGTTGTTTCAGAAACGGGATCTCCCTTGGCTTTCACGTGCCAGGCAAATTGTTTGGCAAAACCCAGTAGCAATTTGCGCCAGTCCATCCACTGGTTGTTCATCAAACGATAAAAGGTATTGTCGTCAATGCTTTCAAGAAAATTTTTGGCCCGGTTTTGCATCCTGCAGATACTTTCGCCCCGTAACCTGAAAATCAGAAGTGAAAGCAAAAGTACAGAAACATCGAAACCTTTGCTCTTGAAAGAATTGAACGAGCCTAAAAACCGGCCAATACGGAAAGCCGAAAAAAAATGGAGGATCCCCTCGTTGGTTGTATCATTATTGCAAAGAACGCCCTCTAATTCGCTTAAAAATGCTATTTTTGATCCCATAAGTAGTGGTTTTATGAATAAACTGCTTTTTGATGTGTAACTTACTCAA
>CAYVSF010000598.1:0-1866 GCA_964453775.1 uncultured Bacteroidales bacterium | reverse complement strand
CGCGCGAAATCCGGCTTTTGCACCGCGTTCAGGAGTTGCCAAGCGGTAGTAATAATCGCGCTTTTTCCCAACTGGATGAACAATTTTATAGATGTCTTTATCATAGACTTCCTGATATACAGTCAGGCAATCAGCACCAGCCGCATTTAAATATTTATACTCCTCGATTTCCATGGGAAAAACTTCCAGGCAGATCGATGAAAAATACTTCTTTTGAATTTTGACAGCCTCTCGCAAGTATTCGAGCGGAGTCTGCTTTCTCGCTTCGCCAGTTAAGATTAAAATATGTTTGATCCCCTGTTTTGCAATTGCTGCTGCTTCTCTGTCTATTTCTGCGAGATTTAGTTTTTTGCGTTCTATCTTATTCTTTTGGCTGAAACCACAATATAGGCATTGATTAGCACAATAGTTTGAAATGTAAAGCGGAGCATACAGTTTGATCGTTCTGCCAAACCACTGCGTTGTGATTTTGTGAGCTTTTTGTGCCATTTCCTCCAGAAAATTCCCTGCTGAAGGAGATAAAAAGTTGAGAAAGTCCTTTCGAGAGATTTCGCTTTTATTTAGGGAATGGATAATATCTTGTTCGGATACATCCTGAAAATACTCCTGGACAGCAAAATTTTGCAATTTATCAACTATTTTCGCAAATGACATATTCTACTCCTGCCTTATCTTGTCCTATTCTCATAGCTCTAATTATCATGTAAAAACCCCGTTAATGGAGATGAAGCTGCAGCATACTCCTGCTCCTCCCCCATTTCCACTAAATAAGCAGTCCTCCCCGCTTCTACCGCTTTTTTAAAGGCCAGGCCGATCTTGGCAGGATCAGCAGCAGCCGAAATAGCAGTATTAACTAGCACGGCATCAGCCCCCATTTCCATGGCTTCGGCAGCATGCGAGGGACGCCCAATTCCAGCGTCCACAATAATTGGCAATTGACAAGTTTCAATCAGCATTTTTATCATTGAAGCAGTTTGGAGTCCTTGGTGGGAACCGATCGGTGATCCCAAAGGCATGACTGCGGCAGCTCCTGCTTCTTCCAATTTCTTAGCAAGTGTGATATCCGGATAAACGTATGGTAAAACAACAAAATCATCTTCAGCCAGAAGGCGGGTCGCCTCGAGTGTCTCCTCGTTGTCAGGCATTAACCATTTCTGATCATTGATGACTTCAATTTTGATGAAATTACCACATCCAGCTTCCCGCGCTATTTTGGCAATGCGAACCGCTTCCTGGGCCGTTCTAGCGCCCGATGTGTTCGGCAAAAGTTGCACTTCATCGGGAATAAAATCCAAAACGTTGCCCTGATTTGCACCTTGATCTACCCGGCGCAGAGCCACAGTGATCATTTCTGACTGACTGGCTTCAAGCATAGTTGGAATCAGTTCCAGGGAAGCAAATTTGCCAGTGCCAGTAAACAACCGATTTTTAAACTTTTTGTCACCAATTTGTAATATATCTGAATTATTCATTTTTTCCTCCTTTATTAACCGCCGCCTACAAAACTGAGAAGTTCCAATTTGTCGCCGGCTTGGATTTGGCTTGCGTGCCACTCTTCTTGCTTTACAATGTTACCATTATGTTCTATAACTAATCCATTTTGCTCTAGTTCGCGTAACTTCACAATATCTGCAATCGTACGCGCATTTAGATTTTCTTTTTTACCATTTATTATGATTTCCATGTTTACCTCATTGCATTTGTTTCATTCATAATTCTTCAAAAAGTTATGTCTAAATTAGTAGGATCAACTAAACTTTTCGCACTATGCGCAAAATTTATCTATATTAACTCGTAAATAACCGTAAAATCACCATCCTGACACTAGTCGTCGGCGAAATTAAACTATAACTAGGTGATTGGAAT
>CAYVSF010000597.1:0-1872 GCA_964453775.1 uncultured Bacteroidales bacterium | reverse complement strand
CATGAAATATAACTGGGGCCTTGGACTGGACTTTTTTTACGATGGCACATCAGGTCTTTCAGGAACCAGAACAACTTCAGATCTTTCCAAAGATTTTTTTCAGCTGGGTCTTCATGCTTCACATGATCTAATGGTGGGCAGAATGGCCCTCATTATGCAGGTAGGAGGTTATCTATGGCTACCGGGAAAAGCAGAAGCGCCCATATACAACAGAATAGGATTACGATATACATTTGATTCGGGAGTAATAGCTAATTTATCATTAAAATCGCACTATGCACAAGCCAGTTTTATTGAATTCGGCATTGGATATCAATTGGAATATAAGTAAAAGATTTTTACTGGTATTCCTTTCCATAGTTGTCTTGCTCTCCTGTGAGGAGAATGGTTTCCTGGATGCAGGTGAAGAAACAACCATATCAAGGGAGCTGGATAATTTTAATACCGTTTGTGTAAACGATATTTTTGCACTTAAGCTTGTACAGGACACCATCAATAAGATAGAAATTACAACCGGAGAAAATCTGGTTGATCAAATAAGTACCAAAATTTCAGATACTACACTATGTATTGATAATGAAAATATGATGCGATGGTCCAGGGATTATGAAGATGTAAAATTGCGGTTGCACTTAAGAAACCTGAGAAAACTGCGGTTAAATGCGCCTTGTGATGTAACAACAGCTAATGCAATCAGCAGCTACAAGATAGATGTCTGGAATATTGCAAATGCAGGTACAATCGAAATGCAAGTGGAGACTGTGGTTTTCTACTTTGTGAATTCCTCCACATCCACCGGCGATTTTCATTTTTCAGGAACTACCCGCATTGCCGGTTGCTGGATTCGTGGTTCCGGCCATTACAACAGCATGGAACTGATGAGCGAATTCACCAACATTCATCAAAGCAGTATAGCAGATGCTTATGTTTACAGCGGAAATGCACTAAATGTTTGGATAGACAGTAAGGCCAACCTTTACTATACCGGGGAACCGGATACTATAATTGTAGAAGAAAATACACCTCACGAACAACTTACTAAATTAGAAAGAATCCCGTAGTTTCTATCTTGCAGTTTTTTCACCCTTAAGATATTCATACATTTTTTTAGCTATCCTGGTCGATGCACCTGTACCACCCAATACTTCTTTCAATTCATTATAACTATCCAGCATCTTCTGGCGGTAGACTTTGTCATGCAACAGCCTTTCCAACTCGGCTTTAAGGCTGGCTTTGCTCATATCTTTCTGAATAAATTCTTTTACCACCGGGCCATCCATTATCAGGTTGACAAGTGAAATATACTTTACTTTAATAAACTGGCGTATGATATGATAAGAAATGGAATTTGCCTTGTAGCAAACTACCTGAGGAACATTAAATAGAGCTGCCTCCAGCGCTGCAGTCCCGGATGTAACCATGGCAGCACGGGCATGCTTAAGACAATTGTAAGTTTGATCAAAAACGATTTTGGCCGACGTAGCTGTTATAAACGGCGAATAATAATCTTTATCAATCGATGGAGCTGCAGCCAGCACAAACTGATAATCCGGAAATTCAGGTATCATTTCAAGCATCAGGGGCAAATTTTTCTCGATTTCCTGCCTTCGGCTGCCGGCAAGTAAAGCTATTATCGGCTTATCATTGAGGCTGTTTTTCTGAATAAAATCATTTCGATCCTGATCCTCCTTTATTTTTTGACAAATAGCATCCAGGAGGGGATTGCCTGCAAAATCAACATCCATTCCATGTTTCTTGTAAAAATCAATCTCAAAAGGGAAAATCACAAACATTTTGTCGACAAATGCCTTAATCTTCTTAATCCGTGATTCTTTCCAGGCCCAAATCTTTGGTCAAATATAATAGAAAACT
>CAYVSF010000596.1:0-1896 GCA_964453775.1 uncultured Bacteroidales bacterium | reverse complement strand
TAAAGATTGTTAATTAATTAACATTAAATTAAAATGACCCGTTGATCTCCATCCATATCCGATGCTGAGATTGCACAGGTGAAAAGCTGATCCATATCAGTTTTTTATATGATTTTGATTATATTTACACTATTAGAAATCCATATATATATACATCTTATGGAAAGATACTCAGCACTTAATAGTTGTACAGTAAGCAATGCCAAATGCATTTGTTTTGATATGCTGACAAAGGAAGAGCAAAAATTACTGGACGAAAATTCCATGGAAGTGAACTACAAAAAAGGTGAAGTTCTTTGTAAACATGGAACACTGGCTCCACATATTATTTATTTAAAAGAAGGACTGGCAAAAATATATCTCGAAGGGATAAATGATTCATTGATCTTAAAAATTATTCCACCCGGAAACCTGGTAGGATTAACCTCTATTCTTGAGGATAACAATATCTTTCATTATTCGGCTGTAACCTACATGGATTCTAAAGCTCAGCTGATTGACATCAATGTATTCCGAAAAATTATCAAACAAAACAGTGAATTTGCTTCCTCTATTATTAATATATTATGCGAGAATTCACTTCAAACCTTCGGTCGGTTTTTCTGCCTTACCCACAAGCAACTTTATGGAAGACTTGCCGATATCTTGCTGTGCCTGGCAGAACGGATTTTTAAAACGCAAAAGTTTGAACTAAACCTTTCCCGAAAAGAACTGGCAGAACTCACCGGGATGTCCACAGAAAGCGTAATTCGCATGCTTAAGAAATTCAAGGATGATGGCATTATTTCGATGGATGGAAAAATGGTGGATATTTCAAACACCGAGCTGTTACGAAAAATTAGCGAGTACGGATAATTGTTTCTTAGGCAATAATTCATAAAAAAAGTGGTTAGAATTGTTAACAACACTTTAATAATCACTTATTGATCTAATTACATCATGAAAAAACTATTTTTTATTATTGCCGTTATTGTTATAGCTGCATGCCAACCAAAAGAAGAAAAATTCCACATTACAGCTAATCAGATTCCAATAGAAGACAGTACCCTGCTTTATGTTTTTGATGACAGTAAAAACCAGGTTATTGACAGTATTATGGTAATCGATGGGGCTTTCAGCTATGAAGGGAAAGTAGATTCTTTTACAAAATTTTGGTTCCGAACCAAAGATCTTAAGCAATATAAACCATTCTGGGTTGAAAATAGCAGGATAACACTTACGGGAGTGAATGATACATTCTTTGATGCAAAAGTGGAGGGATCGCGAATCCAGGCACAAGGTGATGCCTATACCCGGTCGTACCAATACTGGAGCGACCAACTAAACCAACTGGAAGAAGAGTACATGGGAAGCACACAAAAGGACACCTTCAATCTGGCAGAGTTTAAGCAAAAAAGAAAAGAACTCAATGATACGATTCAAAATAAGAAAAAAGAGTTTCTCATGACACACCCGGAATATGAATTGAGTAGTTACTACCTGGGCTTTTTAAAACATCATATCCCAAAAGAAGAAACCCGTGAAATTTTCAACCAACTTGCTCCAAAGGTGCAAAACAACGCCTGGGGAAAAACACTCCAAATCTACCTGGATAAAGCAGTGCAATATAAAGTGGGTGATACACCTATAGACATCAGCCTGCCTGATTTAAACGGAAAAGCCCGTAACCTCTATAATTACCGGGGTAAATATGTATTGCTTGAATTCTGGGGATCAGGATGTTATCCATGCAGGATGGAAAATCCACACCTCAGAAAACTCTATAATCAATATAAAGATAAGGGATTTGAAATATATGGCGTTTCCCTGGACGAACAGAAGCAATATTGGGAAAAAGCCGTAAAAGAAGATTCCATTAACTGGGTTACCGTTTCCGATCTAAAAGGATATCGCGGC
>CAYVSF010000595.1:0-1919 GCA_964453775.1 uncultured Bacteroidales bacterium | reverse complement strand
GGTGCCTACATTTTGCAGAAATTCATACACGGCCGGTTCCTCGTCCGATGTGTTGATGGGAGCCACGTAGGGCACGCTTACATCCACATCGTTCGGGTAAAACCTGTGATGGTAGACGGTGGTTTGCCCGCCCTTGGAGATGCCCGTGGAAATCCACTTGCCCTGGTAAATTGTTTTCAGGGCTTTTATAATTTTATGCTGATCCGCTGCCGCCTGGCGAATGGTGAGCTTGTCCCAGGGAATGCTATCGGGACGCGAATCTTTAAAGAAACGATGTTCAATTACTACCTGGTTGGCATTCAGTAGCTTGGCCAGCTCTGTCATCCGGCCCGAATAGATGGAATACCCTTCCAGCACCACCACGGTGGGGCGGTCGAAGCCCACATGGGCCACCAGCACCCGCTGCTTAAATTCGGGGCTTTCCGGCTCAAAATGGTCGGTTTTTTGTGTAAAATACAGCTCATACGCTTCCGAAAAGAGGGTCGTATCCACATCTGCAGAATCTAGCGTAGCAGAGGGAATGGCTTCCAGCTGCGATTTTAGGTTTTTTGGTGCCTGTTGGCAGGAGGCCAGGGCAAAACCCAAAATCAGAATAACTAACAGACTTTTTAATGGTGTTTGCTTTTTCATTTGCATAGTGTTGTATTGCTTAGGTTTACGTTCCGTTTATATTTTATTATTTCTGATATAAATATAGCAATTTACCGAAAGATAAAGCCCTCTTTTAGGGGATCTTCCGGATCAAAGTAAAAGATGTTTTTGCCCGTGAAAGCGGCTGTGCCGGTTACTTCCGGGATGACCGCTTCGTGAGGGCCATAATTCTTCTTCTCCTTTACTTCCACCTGCATGGTGGTGCCCAGGATGCTTTCAATCGTTATTTTTTGCTGTGTTTGCAATTCTCCCTTTGCATGATGCAAGGCTGCCCGAGCACTCACACCCGATCCGGTGGCCGAACGATCCACCTCTCCATCGGCGAAGATGCATACATTCCGGCTGTGATGTTTCGGTTTATGAGCTTTTCCGGTGAAAATGGTGCCGTAGAGGAAGCTCAAATCCTCCTCGAAGGGATGTTGGATGGAAAACTCTTTCATCACCACATGTTTAATACGGCGTCCGTAGTCGATGAGGCGGTTGTAGTTGGACCCGTCCATCTGCAATCCAAGTGCATCTGCATCGCAGAAAGCGTAGAACGCCCCTCCGTAGGCCACATCAAAATGCACCTCCCCGATGCTATCCACCTTCACCTTTTTATCCCGAAGCAGGAGAAAGGAGGGCACATTGCGAAAGCTCACCTGGTCCACATACTTGCCCCGCATGTGGGCAGTGGAGTGAATTTTTCCCGGTGGTGCATCGATGATCAGCTGCTTTGTATTGCCCGGCTTTTCCACCAGACCGGTTTCAATGGCCAGTTTCGTAAGCGCAATGATGGCATGCCCGCACATAGTCGAATAGCCTTCGTTGTGCAGGAAAAAGGTGCCAAAATCGGCATCTTCCGACACCGGGGGCACGATTACGGCGCCATACATATCGGCGTGTCCCCGTGGTTCCCACATGGTCCCGGTGCGGATATGATCCAGCTGATCCCGAAAATAGCGGCGCTGCTCCAGAATGGTGGTTCCCTTAATTTCCGGCAAACCGGCAGTGTCCACCCGCAGGGGTTCTCCTCCGGTATGCATGTCGATGGTCTCAATGGCCATCCAGGAGGAGGGGGGGTGCCAGTTGCGCAGTTTTTCCGGTTGTATCATAGTGCTGCTTTAAAAATCGATTTCAATTCCAAGCTTATTTTTGAATGCATAGTTGTAAATTTCCTGCGCTACGAAGAGATCAAAGAGGGCCATGCCCACCGATTTAAACACGTAAGTGCCAGGAAAGGCGATTTTTCGCTTGCCTGCAATCACATCGCTCAACAGGGAAATTTG
>CAYVSF010000594.1:0-1952 GCA_964453775.1 uncultured Bacteroidales bacterium | reverse complement strand
CGTTTACTGGATTTACATATAGCCAAAAGAATTATCGAATCCATGGACGGCGAGTTGGATATTGAATCCAATGCAGATGAATTTGCTTTTCGATTTCTCATTCGCTATCAGATAGGTTCGGAAATAAAAGAACCTGCTGATAAAAAGGATATTATAGAAAAACCCACAATCCCCGGGGAGAAAACAACATCATTAGCAGATGCCAATGTATTGTTGGTTGAGGACAACCTAATTAATCAAAAAATTGTCCTTTTAAGTCTCAAGAAAACAGTTAAAAATGTAGATATTGCCAACAATGGGAAAGAAGCTTTGGATAAGTTTGGCTCTGTTAAATATGATGTCATTTTAATGGACATCCAGATGCCGATTATGAATGGAATTGTAACCACCAAAAAGATTCGTGGCATTGAGAAAAGCACCAGTTCTCATACCCCAATTATCGCGATTACCGCTAATGCATTACTTGGTGACAAAGAAGAATGTCTCGCTGCCGGTATGGATGATTATATCAGTAAACCTTTCCAGATTGAAACGCTGCTCAAAAAAATGGAGCATCATATTAGCGAAGCTAAATAAGCGACTTCCCTAGTGAAGGACGGAAGCCTACTATAAGAATATCATCGACCTGTTCTAAGTCTCCTTTCCAATCCTCGATACTTCTATCGAGGTATTCTTTTTGTTGCTCCATCTCCAGTTTATGAATGGTTAGCAGTAAGTGCCTAAAGCGACGGTATTTGTATTTCTTTTCTTCAGGTCCGCCAAATTGGTCGGCATAACCATCTGTAAATAGATAAAAGATATCGTTGGCTTGTAGCTTAATGACTGTTGTTTTCATCGAATTAATATCCTCTTCATCCATCATCCCAACAGAAAAGCGTTCGCCTTTTATTTCTTCAATCTTATTATCCCTTATATAATACATTGGCCGAAACGCCCCTGCAAATTGAAGAGTTTTCTCCTTTTTGTCAAAGACGATCAAAGCCAGGTCCATTCCATCTTTAAGTTGAGCTTTACTATCATCCATCCCAAAAGTGGTAGCTACACCCCTGTTCATTTCAATCAGTATCTGATTTGCATCCTCAATCCCCTGATCATCTGTAATATTTCGCAACAATTCAAAACCAATAATGGACATAAAGGCACCTGGAACTCCGTGACCCGTACAATCGACTACAGCCACAAAGGTTTTATCCCCTTTTGTATTTAACCAATAGAAGTCACCGCTAACGATATCCTTTGGCTTATACAATACAAACGAATGGGGCAGGGTGCGTTTAAACCTGGGCATGCTCGGCATTAGGGCCTCCTGGATACGCTTTGCATAGATAATACTATCTGTAATATTTTTATTTTTTATGGTAAGCTCCTCTTTCTGCCTGGCAACCTGTTTTGCAATTAACTCTTTCTCTTTGAGCTCCTGATTGCTTTTACGTAAACTTTTGGTCCTGTACTGAAAGAACCAATATATAAGTAGTACGCCGGTTATTATATAGACTAAATAAGCAATCTGTGTTTTCCAAAATGGTCTGGGCACAATAATGGTTAATGCCGTACCTTCCTCATTCCATGTATTATCCGCATTCGAACCTTTAACACGGAAGTTATACTCACCGGGCGCAAGGTTAGAAAAGGTGGCATATCGTCTGTTTCCAAGTTCTATCCACTCCTCTTCTACACCTTCGAGTTTATATGCATATTGATTCTTATCGGGATGAACATAATCCAAGGCAGAAAATCCTATGGTAACTAGTGTATTTTGATATGGAATTTTTACAATATCATTCCCGGAAACGCGAATATTTTGCCTTTCCTTATTGGTAATTAATTCCAGAGATGTAATGGCGATGGGAGGTACAATTTGTTTCTGACTGATAGAATCGGGATAAAAAGCATTTAAACCGGAAATGCCACCAAAAAATAGTTCACCATCATCTGCCTTATAAGAGGCTCCT
>CAYVSF010000593.1:0-1955 GCA_964453775.1 uncultured Bacteroidales bacterium | reverse complement strand
ACTACAATGACTCCCTTGATACTTTTACAAAATATACCGTTTATAAAGAAGAACCGGTTACTTCTGTAGATTCAAATCAAACAGATATCTTTTATATGGACTTGAACCGGCGCCTATGGATAAATTCATACCAGGAAAAAAATCGTGCGGAAGATGGTCGTTTCTATCCCGATTCAATTACAATTCGTCGATTGGACGACTATCTGCTTAAAAATTATTATGTGGAAAACGGGAATGAGGTTTGGATTGGTTCTGCAGATAATCTTTTTAAGTACGAAGAGAAATATGGCGAAAAATATACCCGGCCTTACCCTGCTTTGATTCGTTCAGTGACAATGGGAAGCGATTCGTTGATTTTTAATGGCGCCTGCAACAGTAGATTTTCCCTTGCCGATTCTACAAAAGCTTCCCTGGAGTGCGATAACCAAATCAGAATAAAGGAAAAAATTCCCGCTGCTTTAAATTCGTTTGTTTTTACGTATTCGGCCCCCTATTTTATTGATGAAGAAAAGATCCGATTTTCATATAAACTGGAAAATTTTGATGATCACTGGTCTGTTTGGACAAAGGAGACAAAGAAAGAATACACCAATTTACCCCCTGGAAAATACACTTTTAAGGTAAAGGCTAAAAATATTTATAACCTGGATAGTACCATTGCTACCTGCCAGTTTGAGGTAATGCCGCCATGGTATCAAACCTGGTTCGCCTACCTAATTTATTCACTGGCGCTGGTTTTTCTAATTGTCGTTATTGTTAAAATATACAGTAAACGGCTAATACGCGAGAAAGAGAAGCTGGAGAGAATCGTTAAAGAACGTACCCAGGAAATTAATCAACAAAAGGAAGAGATCCAAGTTCAGGCTGAACATCTGAAGGATGCCAATGCTTTTATTACTCAAAAGAACAAAGAATTAGAGCAGCAAAAGAAAGAAATTAGCTCGCAGGCAGAGAAATTGAAAGTTGCCAATATAGAGTTGTTAAAGCTTTCCAAAGTTGCCAGCGAAACTGACAATGCCATCGCTATTTATGATGAATTGGGTAACCTGGAGTGGGTAAATGACGGCTTCCAACGCTTGTACGGATATACGAAAGAAGATTTCATAAAGAACAGGGGGGGTAATATTCTGGAATCAAACAACAATCCTGAAATTATAGGAAGAATAAAAGAGAGTCTGGAACTTAAAAAATCCGTTGTTTTTGAGACCACTACAACCACCAGGGACGGTCGTCAGTTATGGTTGCAAACAGGTCTTTCTCATGTGACAGATGAAGCCGGAAATACGGTTAATCTTATTAGTATTGATTCTGATATCACTGAAATTAAGCGTGCAGAAAAAGAAATACAGGATCAACGCGACCTCTTGGCTATCAGTAATGCTACAAAAAACAAGTTCTTTAGGATAATTGCACATGATTTACGTAATCCAATCAGTACCCTGGTGAGTTCCACAAGTTTATTGATGTCTGATATAGAATCGTTTAGCTTAGAGCGATTGACCAAATTTGTAACCAGCCTCAATAAACTTTCACAAACCACATTTAATCTTTTAGAGAATTTATTAGATTGGTCTGCAACTCAAATGGGAGATATTCCTTACCGGCCAAATTATACTGATATTAAGATACTTATAAATGAAAATGTGGAGTTGATAAAGAGCAAGCTTGAAGATAAAAGTATTGATTTACAGGTGCAGTTGGATGATGAGCTGACTGCATGGGTAGATGAAAACATGATTCGTACGGTAATTCGAAACTTGCTTTCCAATTCCGCTAAATTTACTCCGGAAGAGGGTAATATAATTGTTTTTGCTCAACAGGAGGAGGAGAAGCTACTACTGGTGGTAAAGGATACCGGCGTTGGAATTGCCGATGAGGATTTGGAAAAGCTTTTCCGAATTGATGTACACCATACCACAAGGGGAGTTGGGAACGAACAGGGATCGGGCCTTGGG
>CAYVSF010000592.1:0-1968 GCA_964453775.1 uncultured Bacteroidales bacterium | reverse complement strand
CGGTATAATTTGCCGCTAGCTCCCAAACTGGTAATTGACCGCCCTGCTGGTACATATTTAAAAAAGTCTGGATAAAATCGCGGGTTCTCTGCTGATCAATAATGGTATACAATGGATGCGTTGCCCTGTAGGTATCCCAAAGGGAAAAGATGGTATAATGGCTATACTCTTTTGCTTTGTGAATATTAAAATCTGTCCCCCTGTATTTTCCGTCCACATCGGTGAACAAATTCGGGGCTATCATGCTATGATACATTGCCGTATAAAAGATGGTCTTTTGCTCCCGGGGCGCTTTAACCTCGATCTTTGAAAGAGCTGCACTCCAGGCTTCCTTCGCCTCGTTTCTGGTTTTATTAAAATCCCAATGTGGAATCTCATGCTCCAGGTTTCTCAGGGCCCCTTCAATACTCACGGCAGAAATCCCAACTTTAGCCAGCACCTCATCACCATCGGTGCGATCAAAACCCAGGACGGCCTTTAAATTATAGCCCATCATTTTTTTCAGACCCCGGTGTAGGGTATCATTTACTGCAATATCGAATGAAATAAGCGGCTTGTTGAATCGCGCGTAGAAGTACACCACCTGATTCTGTGCCCAGGACTTTGAACGTCGCATACCCACCACTTCCGTTGCGCTAATCTGCTCTATGGAAGACTCCAATACCTCATCACGGTGCTTTAAATCAATGATTAGATGAGCATCCCCTTCATTTTCAAAGGTGTATTTATGAAACCCGACACGCTGACTGGCAGTTAGTTCCACCCGAATGGCATAATCATCTAAATAAGTGTAATAATAGCCTGGGGTGGCTTTTTCATTGGATTTATGAAAGCGCGAAGCATAACCATTTTCCACGCCTGCCTCATAACCATTATTCAAATGGTACTGTCCCGACTGGGGCATAAATAGAACATCGCAATAGTCTGCTACTCCTGTCCCACTCAAATGGGTATGGGAAAATCCGTAAACAACACTGTCCGAATAATGGTAACCGGAACATCCGTCCCAACCCTCCAGGCGGGTATCCGGACTTAATTGCACCAATCCAAAAGGCACGGTAGGACCCGGGAAAGTATGTCCATGCCCGCCGGTACCAATAAATGGATCTACATAATCAACAGGTTGGCTTGGAGTTATAAATGAGCAGGAATAAATTGAAAAAATCAGTACTATTAGGGCTGTAATTCCAAAGGATTTCATAGGTTCAGGTGTTAATGCCAGCTCCGAAGATAATAAAAAACCCTGAAAAACTCTACTCCTTTACACCCACAATATCATTCAAGGCCCTCCAGCTAAATTCTACTTGATCCCCATCACTGACCTCTTCCGGGATAAAAAGTACTTCTTTCATTTCTTCCGGGGAAATATCAAAATAATTATCGGAAAAACTGCCCTTAAGACTGGCTTTCAAACACAAATCTTTCACCCAAAAATTTGTTTCCAATTGAATAATATAAGCTTCCTTCGATTTTTTAACCCTATAATTTAACTCATAATCTTTTTCCAGCTTTAAATGAAGTGGATCGAAAAAGCAAAAGCTCTTCTCTGCCAAAAGGCTATCACCTAAATTCCACTTAAAATAGACGATTGAACTATTCTTCTCACTCTCAGAAATGTTCAATTCATTTAATGAAAATGCAATACCGTCATTTCCTGCTACAACCTCTACGGTGTCTACATACAGCCTATCTCCTTTGAAATCTGATAGCGAAAGATGCAGTGTACTCAAAGCCTTGCGGGTTTTATCTGACATAAGATGCACATAGAGGCTGTCTCCACGAGATTGAATTGAAAGTGCATACGGCGCAAAGTTGGTCTTTGCCGTATAATACATGGCTTTTGGATTTCCTGAAAAATCAATTGCCGACCATGAAACAGCGGGCCAGGTATCATTCAACTGCCAAAACAAACTTCCCATACAATACGGGGCGGATCTTCGATGAGCCTCAATCCCTGTCCGCATTGCT
>CAYVSF010000591.1:0-1969 GCA_964453775.1 uncultured Bacteroidales bacterium | reverse complement strand
TAGTAGATAAAATGCATACTCCGGGCTCGCAAAAATCAACAGGAGGATTGCCATAATTTGAGAAATAGGCAAAATCATCATTACTATCCATTGCAGAAATGGTCCATATATTGGGTCCATTTACGCGTGCCGGGGAATGATAATTAGCATCATCGCTCTCATTACCGGCGGCCAGACTGAAATAAATTCCATTTTGTGATGCATTGTAAACTGCATCATCGATTGCCTGATAAACACCTCCACCAAGACTCATATTCGCTGCATCTCCAGGTGCTGCAGCACTTGCCACATAATCAATACCTGCTATAATTACAGAATATGCACCAGAACCTCTTCTGTCAAGTACTTTTACAGGAACAACTGTAGCTCCTGCAGCTACACCTACCACCCCAATTTCATTATCAATAGCAGCAACAGTTCCTGCACAATGAGTACCATGTCCATTATCATCATCAGCACTTTTATTCGTACGAATAAAATTTCTACCCCTGGAAGCATCTACGTTTAAATCTTCATGTTCAAAATCAATACCGGTATCAATGATCCAGGCCGTTTTTCCAGTTCCATCGCCATAACCAACGCGGGCAATACCATAAGGCACTTCCTGTCCTTCCGGTGCCGGTGGATCATCCGGAGTTTCCCATGGCGGACGCATAATATACATGCGATCAGGCAATACATACGCTACTCTACTATCTTTCTTCAAACTTGCTACTGCTTTACTCCCAATTTTCGCGCTGAATCCCTGTATCGCTTCAGCATAAGCATTTCCTAACTCATACTCATTAATACCATTATCCATCAAAACTTTCTGTGCAAAAGCAGAAACGCTTTCCAACTTTGACATGTAAGACAACCCTGTTAAATCAAGCGAGCTCTTAAGATTATCATCGAAAACAACTACAAATTGTCCTTCGATAATTTGACCGCTTTGAGGATCTAGTTGTACCAGATCATCTAAACTTTTTTTAACAGAATCCATCTCTTCCTTTTGACATGAAAACATTCCTGTTACAAACAATGCCAGAAAAACTAATGTTAATTTTCTCATAGGGTTAATTTTTTAGGGTAATTGTAAATTACCCTCAATTAACACAAAAAAAATATCGGACAAATGTAAACGAGAATAATATTCTTGTTATCAACAAACTACATTGCACAAAAACGTTAAAATTTAATTGCCTTATTATAAATCAATTACTCTTATTATTTAGAATTAGTATAAATTGATTGTTGGTTAAAGAATTTCTGTAACCATTATCCTAATTTTACGTTACAGCATGATTCGCAAAAATTTATGAACAAAATTCACTTAACATCTGACGGCTCACATACGCTTTTTAGCGAGAAGTTTAAGGAGCATTATCATTCCACTCATGGAGCCATACAGGAGTCGATGCATATTTTCATAAAAAGTGGACTGGAAGCACACCCCGCCACAGATAACTTGCACCTATTTGAAGTAGGATTGGGCACAGGTTTAAATGCTTATTTAACCCTATTGTATGCCATGCATACAAAGCAAGTAATCACCTATGAAAGCATCGAAAAATATCCGGTCGGAATAAACATCATAAAAGATTTAAACTTTCCTCAAAAATTGGATGAGAAAGAGGAAGAATTGTTCTTTGCTATTCATCAGTCCCATTGGAATAAATGGCTTGATTTAGATGATTACTTTGCATTCAAAAAACATCAAAAAGATTTCACCCTCTTTTCACCAGAGGGGAACTACGACATCATCTATTTTGATGCTTTTTCTCCGGAGGTTCAGCCGGAATTGTGGAAACAGGATATTTTCAATAAACTTTATGAACGATCAAACAAAGAGGCCATTTTAACCACTTACAGCAGCAAGGGTATTATACGTAGAAGATTAATTGATGCAGGCTTCAATGTAGAAAAGATTCCGGGCCCACCCGGTAAAAGGGAAATCCTAAGAGCAGTAAAAATTTAGAAGCTAAGGATG
>CAYVSF010000590.1:0-1977 GCA_964453775.1 uncultured Bacteroidales bacterium | reverse complement strand
TGATTGGTGGTTAGAGATGATATGATCGTGGTAATTGACTGAAAAAAATGATGGGTACGGTTGTATTTTGCCATGTTTAATTGATGTTCGTCGATATAATCGTAGATTGGATGCTATACGAAATTTTTCTTTGATTATAAGAAACCATTCCACCTGTAAAAAAAGAGGAGCGCTAAACTCCTCTTTGCAAATTAGTAAATTGTAAATAAACCGCCGGGATCTTATTCTGATTTCTTAGTAGCTGTACTCATTTCCGCTGGCATTATTTTCAAAGCTATTCCCCGATGATTGAATGGTAGACTGATCGAGAGTTATTCCGTAACCTGCAGAGTTCTTTATGGTACAATTCGTAACTGTGGGGAAATTGTTGGTCTTATAACAATGTATCATGCCCATATCGGGATAACTACTCCCATCCTCCACATATCCGCCATCGGTAAGAATGCAATAATTCAGGATGGAAGAAGCACTTTCTTCGCCAAAAACAATTCCGGCCCAATTGCCGTTGCCTTCATCTTTATCTTTCGCATAAAGGCTAAAAACAACAGGCTCTTCAGCAGTTCCATTGGCAATAATATTCCCCGCATAAGAATTGGAAACATAATTGTAGCCCAGAACGATACTACTCCCAGTCCTCAACTGTATTTCTGTTCCGGCTTCGATGGTTAAAGTAGAATTGTTATAAGCATAAAAGCCATAGTGTAACACGTAAGGATAGCTGCGCTTCTCCAGTGTGAGATCTTCAATAAAACCGCTTCCGGTGCTAATACAGAAGCCTCCCGTGTTTTCCAGGAGGTTCGTTTTATCAATCACCTGGTAGTCTTTTACATTTACTATAACACCGTATCTACTACAATCCTGAATGGTGTTGTTGCTAATTTGTCCTCCGGTTCCTTCCATCTCGATCCCATAACCGGAAGATTCACGAATCGTACAGTTTTTTACGACAGCCGTGCTGTCAACAATCTGCAAGGCCCGATTGTATCCGCTGATGGTGTAATCGGCACCGGTATACTCAATTACGCAATATTCAATATGCGAACTGTCGCCAACCATAAGCCCGGCCCAGTCACCCCTGCCTTTTGTATCTTTACCGGATGTAAAGGTAATGGGTTCCGCGGAAGTCCCAATAGCCGTAATGCTTCCGTTCTTTGCATTAAAGTATCCTGAATTTATAGCCCCGTTGCTTCCCAACTTTATGGTCGTTCCTGCTTCAATCCTAAGTTTTGGGCCATGGTATAAGCCAATGCTTCCATCAATGAGATAAGGAACATCCTGCTTATACCAGGTAACGTCCGTACCCGGATTGCAGTATTCATCACCATCTATCAGAATATCCTTTTCGCCTTCAAAACTGCTGGTATTTGACAGCGTATGCACGCCTTCTGCATGTATCTTTACAGGATGATTGGTATTCCCGGTGAAGGTATTATTTTCAAAAGAGGCAAAACCTGCCCCTTCAGAAAGGGAAATACCGTAGTTGGCTGCCCCTTTAATCGTGGTATTATTGATGGCCACCGAACATTCTTCCAGATGAATCATTCCATAGCTCGAGTAATATTCAAAGGCCGGATAATCATAACTGTCTGCTTTCCCGCCATAGAAAATTTCGCAAAAATCCAAAACCGATTCGGAAGATGCACTGGAATTAAAGAGAATGTATCCCCAGGAACCGGGTGATGTTGAGCTGCTTGCCGGCACAAATTGAATGGGTTTATCTGCAGTTCCCTGGGCTTTCAAGGTTCCATTGACCTCGATCATATCATTTTCTTCAAGGTAAACTTCTGCACCGGGTTGTATTGTTAAAGTACCATTAACGGTAACATCGCAGGTTACTAAATGCATTCCTTCTCCCCATACTTCTTCACCTTCAATATCGCCACAATGCTTCGTAAATGGGGATGGTAAAACTTCAATGGTCTGTTCAAGAGTCATCAGGCTATCCCTGTGATTACCGGCCGCCAGGGTAACTTTATA
>CAYVSF010000589.1:0-1979 GCA_964453775.1 uncultured Bacteroidales bacterium | reverse complement strand
GAGAGCAACAAGGAACTGGAAAAAATGGAGGAAGCCATCATTTACCCCGCCAATATTTTTGTCACCACCAAAGACCGGATCAACCAGGCCATCCATCAAATACAGGATGAGTTAATGGAACAGCTGCAATATTTTAAAGACCAGGGGAAGAATATGGAAGCCAAACGCCTAAAAGAGCGGGTTGAATATGATCTGGAAATGATTCGAGAACTGGGCTATTGTTCCGGAATTGAAAACTATTCACGTTTTTTTGATGGCAGAGCACCCGGAACACGTCCTTTCTGCCTTCTCGACTATTTTCCTGACGATTATATCACAGTAATAGACGAAAGCCATGTTACCTTACCACAAATACGTGCTATGTATGGCGGAGACCATTCCAGGAAAACCACCCTGGTTGAATATGGATTCAGGCTTCCCGCTGCCATTGATAACCGACCGTTAAAATTTGAAGAATTTGAAGGCCTTTCCAATCAGTTGATTTTTGTTAGTGCAACACCTACAGATTATGAATTGGAAAAATCCGGTGGTGTTTTGGTGGAACAATTAATTCGCCCTACCGGTTTATTGGATCCATCCATAGATGTAAGGCCAAGCCTAAACCAAATCGATGATTTGATGGAGGAAATCCGTCAGAGAAGTGAAAAAAACCAACGTATATTGGTGACCACACTTACCAAGCGAATGGCAGAAGAATTAACCAAATACCTCACGCGTTTTGATATTAAATGCCGGTATATTCATTCTGATATTGATACCCTGGAGCGGGTTGAGATTATGGACGGTTTACGTGAAGGCAGTTATGATGTCTTAATTGGGGTAAACCTGCTGCGAGAAGGTCTGGATTTACCCGAAGTATCGTTGGTGGCCATTCTGGATGCAGATAAAGAAGGGTTTTTGCGTTCTGCACGTTCTCTTACCCAAACCGCGGGACGCGCTGCCCGGAATCTGGATGGTAAAGTTATCTTCTATGCCGATAAGATCACTCGCTCCATGCAGGAAACAATAGATGAAACCGAGCGAAGAAGAGAAAAACAATTGAAATACAATGAAGAGAACAATATTACTCCCAGCCAAATTGTTAAATCTGTTCGTTCGTTCATGGCAGATTACCGGGAACGAATTGGAAATAAAAAAGCTTATGCCGGCCCGGGAGAAATGGATGTAGCAGCAGATCCTGTTGTTCAATACATGGGTAAAAAGGCACTGGAGCAAGCCATTAATAAAACAAAGAAAGCCATGGAAAAAGCTGCCGCGGAGCTTGATTTTAAAGAAGCAGCAAGCTTACGGGATGAAATGTACGGACTTCAAAAACTGCTAGAAGGAAAAGAAGACTAAAAAAGGGTTGCACCACTATAGCGCAACCCTGATTCTATCTAATTATCAAAAACAATAAACCTTATCCTAAATAAGATTTCAACAATTTACTTCTTGAAGTATGGCGTAAACGCCTTATTGCTTTCTCTTTTATCTGCCTAACCCGTTCCCTTGTAAGTCCAAACTGTTCTCCTATCTCTTCCAGCGTCATTTCCTGCACGCCAATTCCAAAAAACAGTTTAATAATATCTCTTTCGCGTTCGGTTAAAGTAGCCAGTGCTCTTTCTATTTCCCTGATAAGGGATTCATTCATCAAGGTGTTGTCTGCATTTGGCGAATCATTATTCTCCAGTACATCAAGCAGACTATTGTCCTCACCATCCTGAAAAGGAGCATCCATAGAAACATGCCTTCCTGAAACTCTTATGGTATCGGAAACTTTATCTTTTGGCAGTTCCAGCGTATCGGCCAGCTCCTCTGGCGATGGTGTTCGCTCATTTTCCTGCTCAAATTTGGAAAATGCTTTGTTGATTTTATTCAACGACCCCACCTGGTTAAGTGGCAAACGAACAATTCTGGATTGTTCTGCCAAAGCCTGAAGAATTGACTGACGAATCCACCAAACAGCATAGGAAATAAATTTAAACCCACGAGTTTCATAA
>CAYVSF010000588.1:0-1980 GCA_964453775.1 uncultured Bacteroidales bacterium | reverse complement strand
TGAGGAATTATTTGTTTTTATTGCTTACAGGAATCATCCTTTTATCTTGTAATCCCGAAGCTCCTTCCCCTGTTTCTCCTGAAAAAGTTGAGCAAAAGTTGATTGCATACTTCCAGGCCATTGAAGATAATGATTTTGAAAAAATGCAAACCCTAATTACAGAAGATTATATTCTATATGAAGATGGTCTCATCTGGAATAATGATTCTCTAATTAAGGGTTTGAAAGGGTATCTAACTGCCTTCCCCGGCGCCACCTTTGATTACAGGCTTAGTAATTTTAAGACGACAGTTGGTATGAATGTGGCAACTACCTACTATCAGAATGAAGGTAAAATGATAACCCCGGATAGTACTTTTCAATTCAATTGGATTGAAAGTGCGTTCTTTGTAAAGGAGGAAAATGAATGGAAAATATCCTTCCTTCATTCCACCGTAAAAAAGGGGAGGTAATTGTTTGTGAAAACATTATGCTTTTTGATTTAAATCATCTTTAAGGAGCTTCATGAAAAAAACTATTCATAAATGATTTTAAGCATAATTATTGCAGCTAATTAATAAACCCCGGCTTTAAGGCAAACCGGGGTTTATATTTAAGTGGTTTTATTCACTTCTTTTCTTGCTTGGTGTCATCTTGGTTTCCCGCCTCATCTCAAATATATCTGTGCTAATAGAATAATCTCCAATCAGATGTTTACAAAAATAATCGGCCTTTAACCAGAAAAAGTACTCGCTGTAATTCCCAAAACCATGTCGCTGTCCGGGCATAAGGAATACGTCAAAACGTTTGTTGGCTTTGATTAAGGCATTGGCCATGCGAATTGTATTTCCGGGATGCACATTATTGTCAATATCGCCATGCACCAACAATAATTTTCCTTTCAGATTTTTAGCTATCTGTGGATTGGTTTCTATCTCGTAAAGGAACTTGGAGTTGCCTTCATCATCAATCTTTTCCTGAACCCCATGGTGGGTTTCACTCCACCAACGGTTGTAGATATTGTTATCATGGTTTCCTGCTGATGATACGGCTACTTTATAAAAATCGGGGTACTGGCAAAGGGCTGCTGTTGACATAAATCCGCCTCCGGAGTGTCCGCTGATACCCACTTTGTCAATGTCGATATAATCGTGCCTTTGAGCCAATTGTTCCACTGCATATTTTTTGTCGGCTAAACCATAGTCTCTCAAATCGCCATATCCGTAATTATGATACCACTTCGAACGGTCGGGATGACCTCCCCTGTTTCCCAGCGTAATAACCACAAATCCTAACTGGGCAAACCTATCGGTGCGGTCCATACGAGAAGAAAAATAAGTGTTTACAGCTTCTGTTTGAGGACCAGGGTAAACATATTCGAGGATGGGATATTTTAGGGTAGAATCAAAATCAAAGGGTTTGTACATTACACCGTAAATGTCTGTGATTCCATCATCGGCTTTTACCTTAAAGGGCTGAGGAAATTGGTATCCTGCTGCAAAGAGATTTCTAAGATCAGCAGTTTCCAGTTGCATCACCAGATTTCCTTTATTATCGCGAATGACAGATTTGGGCACCGTATTCACTCTGGAGTAGTTATCGATAAAATAGTTGTAGGAGTCGCTCATTTCCGAACGGTGATCAAAGTTACCTTTGTTGAGCAATTTCATGCCCGTTCCATCTAAATTAATCCTGTAAAGATTGGTGTAGTAGGGATTTTGACCTTCCTCATGTCCCTTGGCAGTAAAATACATGACCCTGTTGTCTTCATCAATCTTCAAAATACGATCTGCATGCCAGGGACCTGATGTTAATTGACGTTTCAGGTTTCCATTCATGTCATAGAGATAAAAATGGGCCCATCCATCACGCTCCGACCAATGTATGAATTCACTACCACCACCCAGCATATGCAGCCTGTCGTGATCAATAGGTTCAATATAGGTGTTCATGCGCTCTTCTATCAATACTTGTATTTCCCCGGTTTCTAAATCCAATTCA
>CAYVSF010000587.1:0-1988 GCA_964453775.1 uncultured Bacteroidales bacterium | reverse complement strand
GATTTTAATACATCGGGATTTTGGGCTCAACTGGTGAATAACGAATTTCCCGTAGCCATCAGGCAATTTGCTTTTTGGATTTTTGCCGGATCGGCTTTTTTCTTTTACTGGATATGGCGACAGGCGGCAGACCGGGAACAAGACCTCAGGGAAGAGAACCTGAAGCATCAATACAGCAATTTAAAATCGCAACTTAACCCGCATTTTTTATTCAACAGCTTGAACACCCTGTCGGAAATTGTTTATGAGGATCGGGAAAAAGCCGATGGGTACATTCAAAAACTTTCGGCTGTTTACAGGTATGTACTGGATAATGAAAATAAAGACCTGGTTTCTTTAAAGCAGGAGCTGCAGTTTGTGAGGAATTATTTTAATCTGCAGAAAGAGAGAGACGGAGAAAAAATTCAGTTGAGGCTGGATATTCAAAATCCCGAACGCTATAAGATTTTGCCGGTTTCCTTGCAGGTATTGGTGGAAAATGCCCTGAAGCACAATGCAAAATCAGAAGAAACACCTTTAAACATTCAACTATACCTGGAGGATGAAAGCATTGTGGTGGAAAACAACCTGCAAAAGAAGGACCAATGGGAAAGTACTACTAAAACAGGTTTGGAGAATTTAAACCGGAGGCTGAAGCTGATGCTAAAAAAAGAGCTGGAAATTAACCCACAGGATAAGCAGTTTATTGTTAAATTGCCCCTGGTAAAAGTTCAAAAATGAAAGTATTAATCCTGGAAGACGAGCAACCCGCTTCTCAAAAGCTTATTCGTTTGCTTGGGGAGGTGGAGCCTCCTTTAGAAGTGTCGGCAGTGTTGCGTTCTGTTGAGGATGCCACGAACTGGTTGTTGAACCATGAAGCTCCCGGGCTTATTTTTATGGATATCCAGCTGGAAGATGGCCTGTGTTTTGAAGTGTTTGAGAATGTGCGTGTTGAATCTCCAGTCATTTTTACTACGGCTTATAACGACTACACCTTAAAAGCTTTCAAGGTGAATAGTGTCGATTACCTGCTAAAACCCATTGACAGGAATGAACTGGGCAAAGCCCTTGAGAAATACAGACGCGTGCATCATCCTGAAACCGTATCGCGAAAGCTGGAGCATTTGATGCAAGAATTGAAACCCGAAAAAAAAGAACGTTTTCTGATTAAGATTGGGGAGCATTATCGTCCGGTGCAGACCCGTTCTGTGCGTTATTTTTATATCCGGGAGCGCTCCACTTTTTTGCATGATGACAAAGGAAGGGATTATCCCCTGGATTATTCCCTGGATAGGATTGAAGAACTGGTCGATGCTAAGAATTTCTTCCGAATCAACAGGAATTTCATCATCAATGTTTCCGCCATAAAGGATATTGTCGCTTATTCTTCCAGCCGTTTGAAAATCGATCTTGCCGGGTGGGATGAAGAAGATGTTATTGTTAGCCGGGAACGCACCGGGGCGTTTAAAAAATGGATGGACCGATGATTTCTGTTTTTTTGGCTAAAAGAATGAGATACATCTACCTATAGAAAAATCAGCATAACGAGTTTAAATTTTTCTGATTTTGTGCGATATACCTCTGTTGACGAATTACATTTTTTGATTACAACCTTTTTAAGCTTATTATCGTTATAGTATTGTTAAGATTGGGTAATTCCCGAAATGTCCGTATGATAATGCTTTAAGAAGTGTTTATGACCTTTGCCTCACCAATATACCCTAAATACAATGAAACAAATACGTATTCCTTTTAAGATTTTATTTGGTCTGATAATTCCGTTTTTATTTTCAGCTTGTGAAAAAGACGATGATAATCTTTCCGGAAATAAGCAGTTCGAAGTTAGTTTTGATGTGATGGAGGGCAATTTGTATGCCGAGATGGAAATTGGTTTCACAGCGACCAGTTCAGAAGAGCTAAGTTATTATTTGTGGTACTTTGGAGATGAGGAGACAGGTGCCGGAAAAGAAGTTGGTCATGTGTATGAGGCAGAAGGTAGCTATAAAGTT
>CAYVSF010000586.1:0-1991 GCA_964453775.1 uncultured Bacteroidales bacterium | reverse complement strand
CATATAGCCTACCTTTACAACTGGACCGGGCATCCCGAAAAAACACAGGAGCGCGTAAGAATGATTATGGAAAGCATGTACGGTGCGGGAGTGGATGGTTTGTGCGGAAACGACGACGCAGGCCAGATGAGTGCCTGGTACATCTTTAGCAGCCTGGGCTTTTACCCCGTTACACCGGGTTCGCCGCTGTATGCCATTGGAAGTCCTTTGGTAAAAGAAGCCCTCATCAATTTGGGCAATGGAAAAACACTTCGCATAAAAGCCATCAACCAGAGCAAGGAGAATGTGTATGTGAAGGAGGTACGGATAAACGGGCGGGAACTGAAGGAACCGTTCCTGCACCACGAGGATATAATGAAAGGCGGAGAACTGATCTTCTCTATGACAAATCATAAATAAATCAAAACAGTCATGAAATACTTTGGAGCTCATGTAAGTGCGGCGGGAGGTGTAGAAAATGCACCTCTCAACGCCCATAAAATCGGTGCGAAAGGCTTTGCGCTCTTTACCAAAAACCAACGCCAGTGGGAAGCCAAACCGCTTAGCGAAGAAAATATCCGTGGTTTTAAAGCCAACTGCGAGAAATACGGTTATGGCAAAGGCACCATCCTTCCCCACGACAGCTACCTGATCAATTTAGGGCACCCCGAGAAAAGCAAGCTGAAAAAATCGAGAAACGCCTTCCTGGATGAAATGCAACGTTGTGAACTGCTGGGCATTGATCGCCTGAACTTTCATCCCGGAAGTCATCTGAATAAAATATCAGAAACAGACTGTCTGAAAGCCATTGCCGAATCGGTCAACCTGAGCCTTGCTAAAACAAGTGGTGTGATAGCTGTCATCGAAAACACCGCCGGACAGGGCACCAACATGGGGTACCGACTGGAACACCTGCAGGAAATTATAGAGCAGGTGGAGGATAAAAGTCGCATTGGCGTATGCATTGATACGGCCCATGCCATGGCTGCCGGTTATGACTTTACCGGCAAAGAAAACTATGAAAAATTTTGGTCTGATTTCGACCGCATCATCGGATTCAACTACCTGAAAGGCATGCACCTGAACGATTCCAAAAAGGAAACCGGCAGCAAGGTCGATCGCCATGCCAGCCTGGGAGAAGGTTTTCTGGGGAAAAAAGTCTTTGAACGCATTGCCGGAGATACCCGTCTGGACGGCATTCCCCTGATCCTGGAAACACCCGACTCCGACCGGTGGAAAGCTGAGATTGAATGGCTAAAAGACAGGACTGAAAAAACATGAAGGTTTAAATCCTTCAAGCTATTCATTTCGTTTTCCAGTTCATTTTACTATTTTTAAATCAAAATTAGCGAAATGAAACTAAAGGCTTACCTGAAGCAACCTTTTCCCATGGCGCAAAACAAATGGCGTCTTATTTTGCTTATTAGCATTTTTGTGGCCCTATTCCTTATTATTTTTCAACCTTTTGGCATTCAGATGCTGGAAAAAAGCCTGGAAAAACTCCTCATCCTGGGAGGCTATGGATTCGTTACGTTCTTTGTTCTGGTTATCGATTTAATCTTTATAGAGCGCCTCTTTCCCAAAACCTTCAGTGAAAAAAACTGGACCATTGGCAAAGAATTCCTTTGGCTGATGTGGATTTTATTTTCCATTGGCCTGGGAAATGCTTTTTACACCGGCTGGGTTATTCCCTATTTTACAGTAAACCTCAAGTTCATCTTAAGCTTCCAGGGCATCACCCTGCTGGTTGGGCTCATCCCCATCAGCATCATGATCATCAGCAAGCAAAATTATCTTCTTCGAAAACACAAGCTCTCAGCCCGGACCATGAATATCGGACTACAAGAAAAAGAACCTGTGAGCCATGCCCCAACAACTATTCGTTTTGTTGCCGAAAATGAAAAAGACAGTATCGAATTTAGCTCAGAAGACCTTTGTTTCATTGAATCATCGGGGAATTACGTTGAAATCTATCTCAATAAAGGAGGGGAAATCGTCCGCAAAACCTATCG
>CAYVSF010000585.1:0-1993 GCA_964453775.1 uncultured Bacteroidales bacterium | reverse complement strand
CACATTGCGAATCGGGGTAAAGATAGAATCGATAGCAATCACTCCAAACTCGGCATCAGTAGGGCGATTTTCCTCAGCAGGAACATAACCTCTACCCTTTTGTATTTGCACCTCCATTTGCAGCTTCACATCACGTTCCATATGACAGATTACGTGATCGGGATTCAATACTTCAAAATTGCTCAAGAAGTTATTCATATCCCCTGCCTTAAATTCTTCCTGCCCGGAAATCGTGATGGTAATCTTTTCCTCTTCTGCTTCGTCCACAATCTGCTTAAAACGGATTTGCTTCAGATTCAGAATCATCTCGGTTACGTCCTCTGTAATTCCGGTAATAGTTGAAAACTCATGTTCAACACCTTCTATTTTAATTGTGGTAATTGCATATCCTTCAAGGGAAGAAAGCAGAATTCTGCGTAATGCATTACCCACAGTAATACCATAACCTGGTTCTAACGGACGAAATTCAAATTTTCCGACCCTGTCGTCGGCTTCCACCATTATTACCTTATCGGGCTTTTGGAATGCTAATATTGCCATAAAAATTGCGTGATTAAGATTATTTAGAATACAATTCTACAATTAACTGCTCCTTAATATTTTCAGGGATTTCACTCCGTTCAGGAACATTTAGAAATTTTCCGGCCATTTGGTCAGCATCCCATTCCAACCATGGATATTTGGTATGACGTGCGGATGCAAGACTTTCAGTTATTGCCTCCAGGGATTTTGACTTTTCACGCACGCCTACAATATCATTCTTTCTTAAGGTATAAGAAGGAATATTCACAATCTGACCATTAACCGTAATATGCTTATGGGTAACAAATTGTCTTGCAGCGCGACGTGTGGGAGCAATTCCCAGGCGGAAAACTACATTATCAAGGCGTGATTCCAACAATTGGAGCAGGTTCTCACCTGTAATTCCTTTATGACTGGAAGCCTTTTCAAATAGATTATAGAATTGTTTCTCTAATATACCGTATGTATATTTAGCTTTTTGTTTCTCCATTAACTGTACTCCGTATTCGGAAAGTTTTCTTCTGCGCTTATTTGCGCCCTGCTCTCCGGGAGGGTAGTTTTTCTTTTCAAAAAATTTATCTGGTCCGTAAACCGGTTCGCCCAATTTACGAGCTATTTTTGATTTTGGTCCTCTATAACGTGCCATGAATCTTTAATTAATTATTCAACCACAAATCTGTTTACTTATACTCTTCTACGCTTTGCAGGACGACATCCATTATGTGGTAAAGGTGTAACATCAACAATTTCTGTTACTTCAATTCCGATATTATGGATGGTTCTGATAGCAGATTCACGTCCTGCTCCAGGTCCTTTAACGTATACCTTAACTTTCCTGAGTCCAAGGTCATATGCAACTTTTGCACTTTCTTCAGCAGCAACCTGAGCTGCATAGGGAGTATTCTTTTTTGAACCTCTAAATCCCATCTTACCCGCAGATGCCCAGGAGATCACCTGACCATTACTATTGGTAATTGAAATAATGATATTATTGAACGAAGCATGTATATGCGCTTGTCCTACGGGTTCAACCTTAACAGTCCTTTTTCTCGATGTTCCGGTCTTTTTTGCCATATCTCCTTATTATTTAACTGCTTTCTTTTTGTTCGCAATTGTTTTCTTCTTACCTTTTCTGGTTCTAGCATTGTTCTTGGTACTCTGTCCACGAACAGGTAAACCCATACGGTGTCGGATTCCACGATAGCAACCAATATCCATTAATCGTTTGATATTCATTTGCATCTCACTTCGCAAAGCTCCTTCAACTTTGTATTTTTCGTTTACTAATTCTCTAAGCTTAGCGATGTGCTCATCCGTCCAATCCTTAACTTTAATATTCTGATCGATACCTGCTTCATCCAGAATTTTAGCGGCGGTACTTTGTCCGATACCATAGATGTAAGTTAAACCTACAACACCCCGCTTATTCTTTGGTAAATCGACTCCTACAATTCTTGCCATAAAATGTTAA
>CAYVSF010000584.1:0-1997 GCA_964453775.1 uncultured Bacteroidales bacterium | reverse complement strand
TATCAGGAAAATTATCTCTCACCTAAGAAGGCTTTCAATGTAAAAGGGAAAATTAGTGCTTTTGATATCGCCCCAGACGAAAAGAAAGTGGCTTTTGTTAGCAGAGGAAGACTTTTTGTGTCGGATATTAAAGGGAAATTTACCGAGGAGCTTCCGACCAATCCATTCGAAAAAGTAGATGAGGTCAAATGGATGA
Organism: uncultured Bacteroidales bacterium; assembly: GCA_964453775.1. Lineage (GTDB taxonomy): Bacteria > Bacteroidota > Bacteroidia > Bacteroidales > UBA12077 > CAYVSF01. The sequence goes on along the minus strand of CAYVSF010000584.1, from coordinate 1,801 downwards.
AAAACAATACTGATTTGGTTTATACCCAGACACACAAAGGCTGGGCTAATCTGTTCATAGTATCAGCAGACGGCTCGAAATCTCCAAAACAATTAACAGACGAAGCAAAAAACATACGGTTTCTGGAGTATGATAATGAAAATGACAGGCTATTATTTGTTTCAGGTACCAATCAGTTAAAACTTATGACTTTTCCCGATTTTGATCAGGAAGTATTAGTAGAGGACGAGTTTTGGTTTAGAGGTTCACAGCCAAGATTTTCGCCTGATGGTGAATACATAGTTTACACTGCCTACCGAAACTTTGAGGAAGATATCTTTATTTATCACATCAGTAGCGGAGAGCGCTATAATCTTACCAATAATGGTGTTCCTGAAATGGATCCATTCTGGTCTCCCGACGGGAAATATCTCTATTTTTCTGCTGATAGGTTTAATACGCGGTTTCCAAGAGGTACCGAAGACAATAGACTTTACAGGTTACCTTTGTATAAATTCCAGGAAAGTTTTAAGATGGAGCAATACAATAAGCTATTTACCTCTGATGAAAGTAAGAAAAAAGATGAAAAGGAAGTAAAACCCGAAATCAAACTTGACTTGTCGCAATTGGTAAAAAGGTGGGAAAACCTTCAGGTTAATGGGGGTGAACAATCAATGCCTTTTGTGTTAATGGATGAAGATAAGCATCAGGTTCTTTTTATGTCAAATCATGATGAAGGAAAAAACGGGCTTTGGAAGATGACAATTGAACCCTTCGAGAAGCGTGAAACAAAGAAAATTGCCGATGGATATGCCAGACAAATTGTTCAAGCTGGTGATGGTGTCTTTGCATTAATGCGGGGGGATATTTATTCTATTGATTTAAAAAGCAATAAGATAAATCAGATTAAATTGAACTATGCATTTGAAAAAAGTTTGAGGGATGAGTTTAGGCAGATGTTTTATGAGAATTGGGCGGTACTTGCCGAAAACTTCTACGATGAAGATTATCATGGTGTTAATTGGAAAAAGATGAAAGCCCATTATGAGCAATTTGTTCCACATTTGAGAACCCGTGAAAATTTAAGGCAACTGCTGAATGATATGTTGGGGGAGTTAAATGCTTCGCATTTAGGGTTTTCAAGTAGGGGGGATGAAGAAGATACTTTCTATGGAACAAGAACAGCTGAAACCGGAATTCTTTTCTCCGAATCGGACCCTTATCTTGTGGAAAAGATTATTGCTAAATCTCCTTTGGATATTACAGAAAAACCTGTTAAAAAAGGCGATAAGCTTAAAGCAGTGAATGATGTTTTAGTAAATACTGCTACAAACAGAAATAAATATTTTACGTTTACCGAACTAAAAGAAGAATTGAAGCTAACTTTTTTAAGGGGCAAGGAAGAAATAGATGTTTTTGTTCACCCAATTTCTTCATCGCGACTGGACAATTTATTATATGATGAGTGGGTCGATAACAATCAACAGCAGGTTGATGCAGAATCAGATAGTCGAATAGCTTATGTCTATATGAAAAATATGGGGGGAGGAAGTTTGAACGATTTCCTTATTGACATGACGACAGAAGCAGTTCATAGAGAGGCTCTAATTCTGGATTTACGTTACAATCGGGGGGGGAATGTACATGATGATGTGCTTCAGTTTATTTCCCAACAACCTTATTTGCAGTGGAAATTTAGGGATGGAAAAATGGCAGCGCAGCCAAATTTTGCTCCCGCAGCTAAACCTATTGTTTTGTTGATGAATGAGCATAGTTTAAGTGATGCAGAAATGACGGCTGCAGGATTTAAAGCACTTGATTT
>CAYVSF010000583.1:0-2006 GCA_964453775.1 uncultured Bacteroidales bacterium | reverse complement strand
AACGATGATCCACACCTGTAGAATCGGTTTCATTCATAATTCCGGGTCCATCATCCTTCACATAGATTTGAATGGCATTGGCCTCCTTTTTAAACTCAAGTTCTATAAAGGAGCCTCCTTTCCGAATACCATGCTCAACAGCATTCTCCACAAAGGGCTGAATAAACATGGAAGGAAGCAAAGCCTCTTTATCTTTCAACAGATCGTCTACCTGAATTGTATAACGAAAATCCGATGTAAAGCGCAACTGTTGCAGGTTTAAATAAGCATTCAACATCTCGATTTCCTCATCCAGGGTAGTAAATTCATCGCTAGAGCCCTCAAGAATAGAGCGCATCAAACCAGAAAAATCGGACAAATAATTAGCAGCAGCTTTAATTTGATGCGATTGAATGTAGGATTTTATGGCATTTAAAGCATTGAAAATAAAATGCGGGTTTAGCTGTGCCCGGAACAACTGTTGATGAACCTTCATTTGCTTTAGTTCGGCTTTTCGTCTGTTTTGAAGGAACCAAAGAATTAAAACAACTACTAATAAGAAAAAGACTGCACCCAATCCAACAATAAGCTGTTCTTGATTTTTAATTCTCGCATTTTGTAAACGTTTTTCGGCACTCAAACTTTCTATTTCCTTCTCTTTTTGAGCCGATTCATACTTTTCACGCAGTTCTTCCATTTCTAATTCTATAGCAACACTCTTAATATAATCTTCCAGTTTCTGATACTTCTCATAATATTTCAATGCTTCGGCAAATTTCCCTGTTTTTTTATAATATGTATAAAACTGATAGCAGGTATTCTTATTTGTCTTGATAAGTCCATATTCATTGCTTATTGAAAGGGCCATTTCTAAATAGTTTAAAACTTCCCGGTAGTTTCCAGTTTCTATATGCAGATTTGCAAGTTCGTTGTAGATTTCGGCCTGATCCTCCGCACTTCCTATTTGCTTCTCAAGCACCAGTGCCTTCTGATAGAATACAATGGCTTCTTCGGGGGAAGCTCTCCTTTTTGCCAGGTTTCCTAACCTATAAAGGCTTTGTGCAATTCCACTTTTATAATCAATCTCCCTGCTTTTCTTCAGTGCCAAATTATAATAGTTCTCTGCTACTTTCAGGCTATCTTGTTGCTCTTTGGAATATCCCAGCACATCGTACAAAGAAACATGTACTTTTTCGTGTACTATATATTTTTGCATCTTTCGTGCCTGTTCATAATATTGAGAAGCTTGATCATATTTTTTCCAGTCGAGATAAATGTCACCCAGCTCAATATATGTGTTTACCATAGTAGAAGAATCACCAATGGCACCAAAAATATCAAGGGCATAAATAAAAGAATTAACGGCATCTGTATACCTACCGGTAGAATTTTGCATAATTCCCAAATTCAAACTATTGATTGCTATTTGGCTGCTATCTCCCAACTCTTTACTCAGCTGAAGGGCTTTTTGAAATGAAGCTATAGCGCTATCCGGGGAATCAATGTAATTAAAAGCAATTCCTCTATTGGTATGAACCTGTATAATAGGGAGAAGCAAATTGGTTTGGGTATAGAAATTCAATGCGGAATCAAGGTAAGCCAGTCCTGTTTCATACTCCTCATCACCAACAAAGACATAACCAAGCAACTTATAGGCGTATCCTAAATCTTTCTTCTCAACTTTATTTCTTTTGTAATCAAGAAGCAATTGTTGACCGTAAAAACGGGCCGAATCATAATCGTGGGATTTAAAATAATAATATGCGGCCAATGCCCTTCTAAGCTCCATTGGCAATTCTTTTTCACTTCTCGAAACAGCTAGATTTTATTCTATTTTCAAACTATCCGGATTGCTATGAAGTTCAAAATGTGCAAGGAAAATAAGAACAAGTACCAGGGAATGTTTCATCATTGAAGCAGGGTATAAATTTCAGGGTTTTCAAAATAGAAGAAATATTCCATTAAATTAACTAAAATATTAATAGTGGAATTAAAAACGGACCTGAGGTTCTATAACTTAGATACTC
>CAYVSF010000582.1:0-2016 GCA_964453775.1 uncultured Bacteroidales bacterium | reverse complement strand
GACCATGGAAAAGACCAGGACATCGGTAGGATCTGCATTAATGGAAAAGGAACCCGGGCAGGCCAAAAGGCTTTTCGTGCCAGGTGAAACATGACAATCGAATCCTTTCCTCCGCAAAAAAGCATGACCGGATTTTCGAACTGCGCGACCACCTCACGAATAACAAAAATCGATTCGGCCTCCAATTCTCTCAAATGATTGATATGATACTGATTCATCAAAACTATAGTTTTTATTATTGATTTTTTTCTTTTTCAGGCTTACATGCAATTACAGGCAATAACTTATTCATAATCTGCTCCACCGCAGCCTCAATGCTATTCTCCTCAGTTTTAATTTCCACATCCGGGTTTTGTGGCTCCTCATAAGGGGCACTAATTCCAGTGAAATTTTTAATAATGCCCTTCCTGGCTTTTGCGTATAATCCTTTTACATCTCTTTGCTCACAAATTTCCAATGGTGTATTGACATAAACTTCAAAAAAGTCCTTTTCTCCAATAATTTCACGTGCCTGATTTCGAATGGCATAAGTTGGACTAATAAAGCAATTTATCAAAATAATTCCACACTCCTTGAACAATTTTGAAACCTCAGCAATCCGTCTGATATTTTCGGTCCTGTCCTCTTCAGAAAAGCCCAGGTTATTGTTAATCCCGGTTCGCACATTGTCTCCATCCAGCACTTGTGTCAGGAACCCTTTTCTATGAAGTTCCAACTCCAAAGCCCTGGCTATAGTTGACTTACCGGAACCACTAAGTCCGGTTATCCAAACAACCACTGAATACTGTTCCAGCAGTTTTTCTTTTGCTTCCCTGTTTAATATCTGGTCGAAAATTGGATGAATATCCTTCTGCATGATACTAATTTTGAGAAGGCAAATATACTTAAAATAAGAGAAAGAGAGAAACAAATGAGCAAGAGGTTTTAGCGGGCTCTTTAAATGCAGATAAACTCATCAATTTACCCTCATTGCAAGAAGAATTAAACAGGTAGGTAGGTTGGAAATTGGAAATTCGCAGTTTGACCTACCCTGAATAGGGTTGACCGTTTTAATTCATAATACCATACCGTTCTTTTTCTTAAATTTCATCAGCCAAAGAGCAAGCACATTCTCCCGGAGGGATGCGTTCTGGTGCGTATATTTCCTCAATTGCTTGGTATTCATTTACATTCTTCGCAAAACCATCCGGAGTCATTCTGTTTGGTAATTGGTAATAAATCATGAATTCTCCTTGTACACAACCATTTTTGGGCTAAAATTGATCTTAGAAATGGAAAGGTTACGTCTGAAAATCAAATTTCCAATTTCCAATTCCTATTTATGCAAGAATTAGCCAAAATGATGACATGAAAAAGGCCGCCCTTTTTGGACAGCCTCTTTCAATATAATAAGTGTCTTGATTATTCTACGATAATCTTCTGCGTAACAACTTTCTCACCAGCAACAGTTCTCAGGAAGTAAACTCCTGCGTCCATAGCCGACATGTCAATAGTATTGTAGTTGTCGTTCATCTCTTGCGAGTAAACAACCTGACCATTAACGCGCAATACGCTAACTGTAGCTCCGATGAAATCATCGCGTACCTGAACAGAAAGGTCGCCATTAACCGGGTTTGGATAAGCTGCAACACCAAGGTTGTTCAACATATCTTCAACACCAGTAGCACCTGAATAGTTCACATAAACGAGCTCTTCTGCAACACAACCAAGATCATCTGTAACAACTACTTTATAGCTTCTTGGGTTTGCATACATCAATGTATCCATGCGCAATTCAGATTCTTCTGTAAATGTACCAAGACGGTCATCCCATACGTAAGTAAATGGAGGTACACCACCTTCAACTTCTACATAGGCTTTACCATCAATTGCATATTGTGAAGAGGCATCCACTGCGGTTGTGGTTAAATCCAACTTCATAGGCTGATCAGTCATTACTTCGTATTTCATACTGGTAAGTTGACAGTCATTCTCATCTGTCACAACTACAGAATAAACACCTTCTTCCAGACCTGA
>CAYVSF010000581.1:0-2019 GCA_964453775.1 uncultured Bacteroidales bacterium | reverse complement strand
ACCCCATGACCCCCTTACCTGCAGTGGTCATTGTTGGAGATTGGGAAATGGTATTAATTCTAATTTTTTTCTCTCTACCATAGATATAACCAAAACTGCGGGCAATGGATTCGAGTAATGCTTTGGCATCGGCCATATCGTTGTATCCATACATGGTGCGTTGGGAAGCCACATAGGATAATGCAACTACAGAACCCCAGTCATTTATGGCATCTAAACTACGTGCAGATTGCAATATTTTATGAAAAGACAAAGCCGATACATCCAGGGTTTTCAAAAAATAACTGTAATTGGTGTCATCATAAGTATTGCCTTTTCTTACGTTCGGCGACATTCCTATGGAATGGAGAATAAAATCGATTTTTCCGCCAAAATGTTCCATGCTCTTTTTGAGCAAGTCTTCAAGTTCTTCAATATTGGTAGCATCTGCCGGAATAACAATACTATTTGTTTTTTCTGCCAGCTTATCCAGACTTCCCATCCTAAGGGCTACCGGAGCATTTGTAAGCACGAGTTCTGCACCTTCTTCATGGGCGCGTTCTGCCACTTTCCAGGCAATAGACAAATCATTCAGTGCTCCAAATACAATTCCTTTTTTACCTTTTAATAAATTATAAGCCATTTTTAATTCATTTGGGATTAATACAAGACAGACAATACAAAGTCGGCTTTGTTCACAAAATTCAATTATTTAACAGGCTTTTGGCATTCTCCAGTGCAGCGTCTGTAAGGGTCTCGCCGCTTAACATCTTGGCAACTTCAACCAGGCGCTCTTCGTCTTCCAATTGCCGGATACGGGTATGCGGTTTTTTGCCTTCTTCTTTTTTGTATACCAGCAGGTGCTCGTCTCCTTTGCTGGCAATCTGCGGCAGATGTGTGATTGTGATGACCTGCATGGTCTCCGACATGGATTTCATAATATTTCCCATTTTGTGGGCAATTTCTCCGCTGGTTCCGGTATCTATTTCATCAAAGATGATGGTGGGTAAATTGCTGCTTTGGGCTAAAATCGATTTTAAGCTCAGCATCACCCTGGACAACTCACCGCCAGAGGCAATTTTGGCAAGCTTTTGCAAGTTTGTATTTTTATTTGCTGCAAAAAGAAATTCCAACTGATCTTTCCCAAAGCTATTGAACTCCTCTTCTTGAGATACCTGAACCGAAAAACCAGCATTTTTCATCCCCATAGATTCAAGAAGGGCAACGATACTATTTTCAAAATCAGGTAAAACCTCTGTTCTTTTTTTATGCAGATCATCGGCCAGTTTTTCTAATGCAGCTTTTATTTCGTTCAATTCCTTCTCTATGGTGGAAATTTTAAAATCGGAGCCATCAATAGCAACAATCTTTTGCTCCAGTTCATCCCGGATATTTATGAGGTCTGCCACTGTATCTACCTGATGCTTTTGTTCCAGACTATATATAGCATCGAGTCTTTCTCTTATGAACTCAATTCTTCCAGGATCATACTCCAGGCTTTCGTTCAGCACATCTGTTTCGTTAGCAAGGTCCTGCAATTCGATATAGGCCGAGTTGATTCGTTCATAAAGCTCATTTGCCGGGGCGTAAAACTCCATAATTGAGGAAAGCGCATCTCTGGCTGATTTTAACTCATCCAGCAAAGAACCCTCCTCCCGGTTAAACAAAAAGTTGACATGTCCCAGTTGCTGCTTAATCTCTTCTGTATGGCTGAGGGTTTTTATCTCCTCTTCCAATTCTTTTTGTTCTTCAGCATCCAGTTTTGCAGCCTCCAGCTGTTCATACTGGAACTTATAATAATCCAGGTCGGCTTGTGCTTTCTCGGAGTTCGCCTTAAGCGCTTCCATCTCACGGCTTTTTGCACGGAAGGCCCTGTACTTTTCAAGGTATTGATCAAGTCGTTCTTCATTTCCCGCAAAAGCATCCACTACTTTTAGTTGAAAGGTATTATCACCAAGCAGTAAATTTTGATGCTGGGAGTGAATATCTACAAGACTTTCTCCCAGTTGTTTCAAAACAGCAACATTTACAGGGGTATCA
>CAYVSF010000580.1:0-2023 GCA_964453775.1 uncultured Bacteroidales bacterium | reverse complement strand
TGCGTGTCCAGATCAGGTAATCAATAAAACAATTCCGGAAACCATTATGATCTTTATTTTTCTTATGATATTGAGGAGGGTTTTAATATACATATTTTATTTTTCCAGGCTCCACTCATCAACCCAGTTTATGGCAATAGAATCCTGTTCATAAAGTTCAATGGGTAAAAACAGGTACCTGGAATTCTTTAATTCCGTTGGATTCCACCTGTCGGCGACAAAAATAAATTTGTCACTTTTATCCTGGACAGGCATTACATAGGTACCCTGTGCAAAAAACGTAAGTTCAGACCACATTCCTTTGCAGGGATTTCCCATTGTTTTATAGGGTCCGTAGATATTATCAGCGATATCGTACTGGGCAGGGTTTGATGACCAGCCTGTGGTCCCGGAGGTGATGAGGAAATACTTCCCGTTCCATTTGAACAAGGCAGGTGCTTCCCTGCCGTAGGGCGGACCCTCAGTTTCCAGCACAATGCTATGCTTACCGGACAGGGACAGGTAATCATCCGATAATTCAGCTATAACTACTCTGGAATGCCAGCCTGCACCAAAAATAAGATAGGCTTTATTATCGGTGTCCTTGAAGATTGTCATATCCGTGCTTTTTTCTCCCAGGGGATGAATACTGCCCTTATAGTCAAAGGGGCCTGCAGGACTATCACTCACAGCCAATCCTACTTTATTCAACCCATATTTATAATTATCCACATGTAACCACATTACATATTTCCCTGTTATTTCATTATAAACCACTTTTGGTCTTTCAGCAACTTTCGAAGTATGCAGATCATGACTGGTGTCATTCTCAACCGCAGGCAAAACAAGTCCTTCATTCTTCCAGTTATAAAGATCTTTGGATGAATAGCAATTGATACCAATAACATCCATGCGAAGCCTTGGAAACTGTGTTATCCCATCCTTGTTTTCTCCATACCAGTAATACGTTCCGTTGTCGTATAAAAAACCTCCGCCGTGAGCTTGTATTAAATTTTCGTCGGTATCATACCATTCAATTCCCGGTAAAAATGAATCTCTTTCGTGGTCTCGGGAAGAATTGTTCTCCGTAGCTTTATTGTTATCTGAACATCCGGTCATTATAAACAATAAAAATAAATTAAGTATTAAGCTTTTCATCTGTAAGGTATAAATGGTTTATTTAAACACTTGACTCTAGTTACAAACGTACGATATTTTTGCGTAAATAAGTCTAAAAAAAACCTGCACAATCCAAATCTCATAAATAAATGAGAGAAGGAAGATGCAGGCTTTAATCTTAAGTTAATAAATCTAAATGATTATAGTCTGATTACATTTCAATTAACATGGTTTTACTGAACCATTATTTTGGTTTGTTTGATTTGATTTTCATTCTGGATACTGACAACGTACACTCCTGCTTTTAATTCATCTGCAATTTCCAATGTGTTACCTCCATATGACTGGCGAGAAATCAGACGCTTTCCCTGCAGATCATAAAAAGAAACCTTTTGCATCCCGCTCAGACCGGTCAGGTCAACAACAACCACTGAACCCCTTTGATATACTTTGAAATCCGGAGATACCAAATTATTCAATCCAACAGGAAAGGTTGTAATTATCTCATTTGATATTTCACTCTCAATGCTATTACCAATTGCATTGGTTGCAACTACTGTAAATGTATATGAGGTACTACTGTTTAATCCTGTAATTGTAATTGGACTACCGGTACCGGTTTCAGAGAATCCGTCAGGTGTGGATGTTACTGTGTAACTAATAATGTCTGAACCACCATTATTCGCCGGAGCAGAAAAGGATATAGTAGCTTCAGTGTTTTCTGAAGTTGCAGTAACATCAGTAGGTGCATCAGGAACTGTGGCCGGAGTTACTGAATTGGATGCTGCACTTGCAGGTCCTGTTCCCACAGCATTGGTTGCAGTAACCGTGAAAGTATAGGCTGTGCCATCAGTTAGTCCGCTCACTGTAATTGTTCCACTGCCTTCCTGATCTAATGTACCTGTAATATCTCCAGGAGTGGAGG
>CAYVSF010000579.1:0-2027 GCA_964453775.1 uncultured Bacteroidales bacterium | reverse complement strand
GAAGCTAAAAAGAAAGCAGAGCAACCGAAGCAAGAGTCGGAAGCTTTGAAAAATGTAAAAAATATTATCGCAGTGGCATCCGGAAAAGGAGGCGTTGGTAAATCTACAGTTGCTACAAACCTGGCTGTTGCATTGGCAAAAACAGGTGCAAAGGTGGGTTTGATAGATGCCGATATTTTTGGTCCCTCTATTCCAAAAATGTTCAACGTGGAAAGTCAACGGCCAATGGTTCGCAAGGAGGGAGATGTGGATCTAATTACACCTGTAGAAAACTATGGTGTGAAGATGCTTTCCATAGGCTTTTTTGTTAAACCGGAAGATGCCCTGGTATGGAGAGGCCCCATGGCAACAAATGCATTAAAGCAGATTATTAATCAGGGCGAATGGGGCGAGCTGGATTATTTATTGTTCGATCTACCTCCGGGAACAAGTGATATTCACCTCACCTTAGTACAGGAACTTGCAGTTACCGGAGCCATTATCGTTTCAACACCGCAACCGGTTGCTACAGCTGATGCCCTAAAAGGACTTAGAATGTTTGCCAGCAAAGGAATTGAAGTGCCGGTTCTTGGCCTGGTTGAGAATATGGCCTGGTTTACACCTGAAGAACTGCCCGATAATAAATACTATATTTTTGGGAAAGGTGGCTGTAAAGCGCTTGCTGAACGAGAGCATGTTGAACTCTTAGGTCAAATTCCTTTGGTACAGGGTATTCGTGAAGGCGGCGATGAAGGACACCCGGCTGCAGCAGATGACAATTCTATTACCGGAAAAGCCTTTATCGAGTTGGCAGATAGAGTGATGAATGCAGTGGATAAAAGAAACCGTGAGCAAGATCCTACAAAGCGGGTAGAAATAAAGACAAAATAACCAAATAAAGAATCTATGGATAGCAAGAAGAAAGAGGAAATTAAAAAAAAGGTGGCGTCTACAATTGAAATGGTAAGACCCTACTTAATTGCAGATGGCGGGGATATTACTTTGGTAGATATCACCGATGATCTTACCGTTCAGGTAAAGCTGATTGGCGCCTGTGGAACCTGCCCTTTTAGTTTGCATACACTAAAAAATGGTGTGGAGCAGGCCGTTAAGAAAGAAGTGCCGGAAATAAAAGAAGTTGTGGCAGTAGATTAATACCCTGTTGCTTTATCTTAAATTATGGAGAGGTTGATCATTTTGCCAGAGGGCAGGGATTGAACAACCCCTCCTTTTTGTAGATGCACGCTTTTAAACAAAGCTTAATTTTAGTAGTTTTACCTTTTTCCTGAAAAAAACAATGCAGGATATACTATTATTCAACGCATTGAGTTAATTGAATAAAACAGATTCGTAAAAGTGCCGTACAGATCAAAAATATCCGGATTAGTGCTTTTGATGGTTTTCCTTATTGTAGCTTGCTCTACAGAAAAGAATACACCCATAACACGCACTTATCATAATGTTACCTCCATTTATAACATTCTTTTTAACGGGAAAGAAAGCTTTAGGGAGGGCATGGAGAAATACGATAAGGCCTATAGTGATGATTATTCCAGAATATTGCCTGTTTTTACTTACGGCGATGAAAACATGGCAGGCTCCATTCAACCCCAAATGGATCGGACCATTGAAAAATGCTCAAAGGTTATTAGCCTGCATTCTATCACAGTAAAACCAGAAGCTAAAAAATCTGTGATGAGTGAAAAGGAAAAGGCTTTTTATCAGCAGAGCGAATACAATAAATATGTTGATAATAGCTACCTTCTCATGGGAAAAGCACAGTTTTACTCCAATAAATACCTGGAGGCAGAACGTACATTTCGCTATGTGATGAATGAGTATAACTACGAAGAAACCAGCTATATGGCAAGAATATGGCTGGCGCGTACATATATCGAAAGAAATGATTTTAGTGAAGCCAAAGAAAACCTGATACGTCTGCAGGAGGATAATGAATTTCCTGAAGATTTTTATGACGAGCTTTATAGCTCTCTGGCACATTTTTATTTGAAACAAAGAAATCTGGGGCAGGCTGAAATAAATCTGAA
>CAYVSF010000578.1:0-2028 GCA_964453775.1 uncultured Bacteroidales bacterium | reverse complement strand
TACGACCTATCAAAGACTTCATCGGTAAAGCGATAATCAAACTTAACATCTTTTACGATTTCTCCCCAGGTAGTTTCGAGCTTTTTTAGGCTTTTGCCTATGTCGCCCGGTTTTAGCTGAACAAGGAGAAAACTTGCCCGTTCTTTAAGGGTAAAGATAACAGGTTCTATCTCCCGCTGTAATGGAGCGAAATGAAAATCTTTTACAACACCAATAATCTTGTAATCCACTCCGTTTCGCTTGATTTTCTTTCCAATTGGCGCTTCCCAATTTAGTTCTTTGGCCAGGGTTTCGTTAATTAGAATATTGTTGCTTTCTCCGTTTGATTTTTTTGAAAAGTTTCTACCGCTCTTTAATTGCAACCCCATGGTGTTCAAATAGTGGGGATCAACATAAAGGGCATGAATCATTATGGGCTTTTCTACTCCTTCCGGAATGTACCCGTTCATAGTGAGATCTCTGCCCAGAAAACTGCTTGCAATTGTCGCATCTTTTACTTCGGGCAACTGTCTAAATTCATCCCTTAAAAGTGTTCTCTTTTCTTTTGACCGATCATTAAACAGCCCTATGGCTGCAATTCGTTCTTTTTGAAATCCCAGATCTTTCGTATTAATATAGTTCATCTGGCTTTTAATAATAAGCATGCTAATAATAAGTGCTATACTTATAACATATTGAAATACCACGAGGACATTTCGAATGCGGCTTCCTCCTTTACTATTAATTTTTCCTCCTTTGATCCCTTCCGTGGGTTTATAGGAAGATGCAATAAATGCAGGATATATTCCTGAAACAATACCTAAAAGCAATACCAAAATTGGTATAATGAAGAACAAGGAATTGTTATGCGCAGTATAAAAGGATAAATCTTTTTCCATCAGTTGATTAAAAACCGGCAAAAGCACTTCTACGAAGATCAGAGCAACAATTAGCGCTATAAAACTTAATAGAATCGATTCGCCCAGGAATTGTTTCATAATTCCTTTCTTTGTAGCGCCATTAACCTTTCTGATTCCAATTTCTTTTGTCCTCCGAATGGATTGGGCTGTGTTAAGATTGGTAAAATTAATGCTGGCAATAATCAGCACAAGGAAAGCAATGATAGAAAAAATATAAACAGTTCGGATGCTGCCCGATTTTCCGGGCTCCCATCGCAAGTTACTGTGTAAATAAATGCTTTCAAGAGCTTGAAGATAAGGATCGATTTGCCAAATATCTTCAAACCGATGCAGCATCTTATCGTAATATACTTTGTCCATCTTATCTTCTAATGCCTTCATATCCAGGTTGTCTTCGCAAAGAAAATAGGCGTTGAACCCAAAGTTCCCGTCCCATTTGTTATAAAATGATCCCGAATTAACCAGTGTAGAGAAAGAGCCCAATGCTTCAAATTGGATATGGGAATTCACAGGAACATCTTCCATTATTCCCGTGATTGTGTAGTTGCTACTTTGATCCACGAGAATGTTTTTTCCTATGGCTTCCTGTGGATTTGGGAAGATTTTTTTTGCAAGAGATTCTGATATAATTATGCTTTGTGGATTTTTAAGTGCAGAATTCGGGTCACCTGAAATTAATTCAAAACTAAATAAATCAAAAAATGAGGAATCTGCCCAGGCAAGTTGAGCTTTAACCTGTGGGCCGCTTTGATATTCCATCATCCTCATTCCACCATTTTTAAATCGTGTATACGATATAATCTCAGGAATGGCTTCGCAAAGATCGGGTCCCATAGGAGGCGAAGTAATACAATGTTCATACTCCATATTAGGGTTTTTTTCATAAGCAGCAAGCCGGTATACATTGGCTTTGTTTTTATGAAATTTGTCAAAACTGAGTTCGTGATTCACAAAAATTAGAATCAGGATGCTAATTGTTAATCCAATGGATAACCCCAGGATATTAATAACTGTGAAAACTTTATTCCTGGTAAGGTTTCGTAAGGCTATTTTTAGATAATTTTTAAACATGGCACTTGAAATTTTGAATTTGTTGGCATATGACCAATGACTGTGCCATTGTGTGTCA
>CAYVSF010000577.1:0-2033 GCA_964453775.1 uncultured Bacteroidales bacterium | reverse complement strand
TTAATTGGTTTTCTGGCTATTCTCATTCGAGTAGATAATCCGGCCTATCCGGAGGGTGTGATGCTGGCCATTCTGTTAATGAACGTGTTCGCACCGCTCATCGACCATTACGTGCTCGAAGCTAATATGAATAAAAGAATGAAGCGCGCAAAAGTAAATGCCAAATAAAAGAAATCTTGCAATATGAAATCATATAGTAATACATACATCTTTGTTTTCTCCACAATTATGGTGGTTGTGGTGGCTGCTGTACTCTCATTTACAGCTATGCAACTTCAACCCTTGCAAAAGAAGAATGTGGAAATCAATAAAAAGCAAAATATCCTTTCTTCATTAAACCTGGAAAGTACAGCCGATAATGCTGAGGAATTATATGATAAATACATCGAAGAAAGCTATGTTTTAAATACAAAGGGAGAACGAAATGAAGGCCTTGATGCTTTCTCGGTAGATATGAAGAAAGAGCTGGCAAAGGAAGAGAAGAACAGAAACCTTCCCATGTTTGTCAGTCATATTGATGGTCAAAACCAATACATCATTCCTGTTCGGGGGAAAGGACTATGGGGACCGATTTGGGGCTATGTTGCTCTTAAAGAGGACATGACCACCGTTTATGGAACCAACTTTAGTCACAAAAGTGAAACACCCGGACTGGGTGCTGAAATTGACACCAAAAACTTTCAGGACCAGTTTATTGGTAAAAAAATCTTTAACGAAGAAGGTGAATTTGTTTCGGTTGCCGTGCTAAAAGGTGGCGCAGCGGATCCAGATTCTTCCTATGAAGTGGACGGAATTTCAGGTGGAACCATTACCTCCAAAGGAGTAGATGCCATGCTGGAAGACTGTCTTAACAGTTATACAACCTATTTCAAAAAGAATAAAAAAGAATAGAGATGAGTGCAGAAAAAGAACCTTTGTTTTCAGCAAAGAATTTACGATTACTCACTGAGCCTTTAGACGACAGCAACCCAATTACGGTACAGGTGCTTGGAATTTGCTCCGCACTGGCCATTACAGTGAAATTAAAGCCATCCGTGGTAATGGCGCTTTCAGTAGTATTTGTTATGGCTGTATCTAATGTAGTCATATCGCTTCTAAGAAAGATGATACCGCCCAGAATTCGTATTATCGTTCAGCTAACGGTAATTGCTTCGCTGGTAATTTTAGTCGACCAGGTTTTGAAAGCCTATCTATTTGATGTAAGCAAGCAGTTGTCGGTATTTGTGGGATTGATTATTACCAACTGTATCATTATGGGCCGCCTCGAAGCCTTTGCATTGGCCAACAGACCATGGCCAGCCTTTCTTGATGGAATAGGAAATGCAGCGGGTTACGGAGTAATCCTGATTATTGTAGGATTCTTCAGAGAGCTGCTGGGGTCTGGAACACTATGGGATATCCAGGTAATTCCACAGGCTGTATTTGACTTCGGCTATGAAAACAACGGATTAATGATCCTGCCTCCAATGGCATTGATTACTGTTGGGGTAATTATTTGGATACAACGCTATCGTAATCGTAAGCTTATTGAATCGAATTAATTGAGACCAAACTATGGAAAATTTAATTAACATATTTGTCAAGTCGATCTTTATCGACAATATGATTTTTGCCTACTTCCTGGGGATGTGTTCCTATCTGGCTGTTTCGAAAACAGTAAAAACCTCCACAGGATTAGGTATTGCAGTAATTTTCGTATTGGGATTTACCGTGCCCATCAACTATCTTATCGAGAATTATATCCTAAACGAAGGTGCACTCACATGGCTTAGTCCAAAATTTGCCGACGTTGATCTTAGCTTTCTGTCTTTTATTCTTTTTATTGCTGTAATTGCTTCTATGGTGCAGCTGGTTGAGATGATCATTGAAAAGTTCTCGCCCACACTCTATTCATCCTTGGGGATTTTCCTACCGCTGATTGCTGTAAACTGTGCAATTTTAGGTGGATCGCTTTTCATGCAGGAAAGAGAATACAATAACATTGCAGAGGCTACAGTTTTTGGACTTGGTTCCGGCGTTGGATGGTTCCTTGC
>CAYVSF010000576.1:0-2038 GCA_964453775.1 uncultured Bacteroidales bacterium | reverse complement strand
TTTTGTAATGGTTATTGCCACGATAGTTACCTATTTGATACAACAATACATCCTGATCCCTTTCGGGATAACCTTTATGCAAACCATTACATTTATTTTGGTTATTGCTTCATTGGTGCAGCTAGTGGAAATTATGCTGAAGAAAATTAGTCCGGCATTATATCAGGCTCTGGGAATCTTTTTGCCTTTAATTACAACAAACTGTGCTGTACTTGGAGTAGCTATCCTGGCGCAACAAAATGATTATGACTTACTGCAAAGCGTTGTTTTTGCAATTGCCAATGCCGTTGGTTTTGGCCTTGCATTGATTACTTTTGCCGGTATCCGTGAACATTTAGACCTGGTAGATGTACCCAAACCCTTTAAAGGTGTTCCCATTTCATTCGTAGTAGCAGGACTCCTTGCTTTGGCTTTTATGGGTTTTGCAGGAATTGTTTAAATAGAGCATTATATAGGAGAAAGGGCAGTTGCAGACTGCCCTTTTTTTGTTTGCTCCTTTTTTGTAAATTGCGGGAAACCTTTAGTATTAGTGATACGATTTATATTATCCTTTTCGCTGTTGTTCGTTTTTATTCTGGCTCCCGCACAGGAAAAGAAGAAGGTGCTTTTAATACATTCTTACCACCAGGGGCTTAGTTGGACCGATAATATTACCAGGGGCCTCCAGGAAGTATTCGATACTTCACAACTGAATATCGATCTGTCCATTGAGTATATGGATACGAAACGATATACCGATTCTGCCTACAAGCAGCATTATTATGAATATCTCAACAATAAATATCAGCAAGAATTTTATGATATTGTAATTACTACCGATGATAATGCTTTTAATTTTATTCAAAACTACAAGGATTCAATTGTTCCTGATATTCCTCACCTGTTTTGCGGGTTGAATCATCATAGCAAACTAAAGGAGAATACATATGGTATCTATGAAGAGCTGGACTATTCAGCCAATATCCATCTTATTAAACGTTTGCACCCAAATCTTAAAAAACTATACATCATTACTGACCATACCACAACAGGGGGAGTAATCTATCAAAAGAACCTTGAAATATTGAGAGATGAATTTCCGGAGTTAAGGTATGAATTTCTTGTGAATCTTAGTTTTAAAGACCTAAAATCGAGATTGTCAAAAATGAAAAGCGGTGATGTTGTTTTGCTTTCCGTTTTCACCAAAGATATTAAAGGCAATTATTTCCCGTTTCAATATATCTCACGTAAGCTCTCTTCCGCTGCAACAGTTCCTATATATGGGTATTGGGATTTCTACTTAGATTATGGAATTGTTGGAGGAAAGGTGAATAGCGGCCATAATCAGGGCGAAAATATAGCTTTAATGGCGATTAAATTACTCAAAGACATAAGACCGGAAAGTAAAATATCTTCCTCTGAATCATTTTACATGTTCGACTATAAAGAACTTAAGCGATTTAGGCTTAGATCAAGGCATTTACCGGAAGGATCAATCGTTATTAATGGACCGGAAGAGTTTTTCGAAACGAATAAGGATTTACTCATTAAATTTTTTCTATTGTTGCTTCTCCTGGTAGGCTTGATCGCTACTCTGGTCTATATAAACAGAATTAGACGATTAAATCTTGAAAAGGAGAAGAGACACAGAGAAGAGATTGAACTGCAGAATGAGAATCTTCAATTGGCAAAAAATAAATTGGAAGAGGCCAACCGGCTTAAATCAGCCTTCTTAGCCAATATTTCCCATGAAGTAAGGACCCCCATGAATGGGATTTTGGGTTTTTCAAGACTATTGGCCGATAGCGAGAATCTGGATCACAAAGAAAGAAGATTCCTGAAAATTATTCGTGATTCAGGGCAATTGCTTTTAAATATGATCAATGATATTATCGACATTTCTAAAATTGAGTCCAATCAATTCAGGATTAATTATAATGATCACGATTTGCATGAAATACTTGCCGATTTAAATCACATTTTCACCGAAGAAATAAAACGCCAGGGAAAGGAAATAGTCCTAAAAGAGAAGAGGGGAAGATTGGAAAGGAAGTTTTTT
>CAYVSF010000575.1:0-2050 GCA_964453775.1 uncultured Bacteroidales bacterium | reverse complement strand
CCCAGCGCTTCCTGACTGTATTTTTGTTGTCCCCTATGCGCAGGTACCTGAAATCCTTGACCAAATTGAACGGGAAATCATGCCCGACCTGAAAGCTCAATTTACCGGTGTGCGATACGAATACCAGGGACAACAAAAATACAGTCAGGAAGCGCTGGGCAAAGTAACAAAGTATTTCCTGGTGGCTTTTATCATTATCATCTTCCTGATGGTGATCCACTTTAAAAGCTTCAACCAGACAGTCATTATCCTGGCTATGATACCACTTTCCATGCTAGGAGTATTCTGGGGACACGGAATTCACGACAAGCCCATTTCTATTATCAGTCTTTGGGGAATGATAGCCCTTACAGGGGTAATTATTAATGATGCAATCGTGTTCCTGGCGAAATACGATGGTCTGCTTAAAGAAGGCTTTAAAGTGCACGATGCTATTGTGGAGGCCGGAAAAACCCGTTTACGCCCCATTATACTTACCAGTATCACGACAACGGTAGGTCTTTTCCCCATTATTCTTGAGAAAAGTGTACAGGCACAGTTCCTCATTCCTATGGCCATCAGTTTGGCTTACGGCGTATTTATTGGAACAATTTTTATTCTGATATTCTTTCCCGTGCTCATCATGCTTCTTAATGATGTCAGGGTCTATGCAAAATTCCTGTGGACAGGAGCAAGACCCGAAAGAGAAGATGTAGAAATTGCACTGGTATTGCACAAGCGTAGAATAAAATATGAATCGAACCCGGACAATGGAAGAATGATTACGATTCATACTAAAAGTAGCAGGAAAGATAATGGAAACAATAAAAACAACAACAATGATGAATAATTTGATGCGATATATTCTAGGTACTTTACTTTTTATTGCCATAGTAATTCCTGTAAATGCCCAGGAGAGCTTAAACCTTTCTCAGGCTCTGGAAAAAGCACTGGAGAATAACTACGGCATTGCTATTGCCAAAGAAGAAAAGCAAATTGCACAAAGACAGAACAATTGGGGAAATGCAGGAGCCTTGCCTTCTATAAGCTTCACAGCAAGCTCCTCGAACAGTTTTGAGTTGCTTGATGAAGATAGAACCAATAGCATCTATGGTGGTTTGGGCGTTAACTGGACACTCTTTAGCGGATTTCGCATTCAAATTACAAAAGACAAGTTGAACCAGCTGGAAGACCTGGCATCCGGAAGATCAGCAGTGGTGGTGGAAAACACCATTCAAAATGTTATTCTGAATTACTACAACATTCTGCTTCAATTTGAGCGCCTGGATGTTCTCAAAGATGTCATGCAGCTTTCCGAAGATCGTCTTAGGTATGAAGAACTAAAAAAAGAAATTGGCGGTACAGTATCTTATAATGTACTGCAGGCCAAAAACAATTATTTAAGCGATAAAGCAGCAGTTTTGCGCCAGGAAAATGCAGTGCGTGGTGCAGTACGATCGCTCAACTTTCTCTTGGGCATGCCCGCATCAACCAGTTGGAATTTTACAGAACCCTTTGAAACTGATACACTAAACTACCAGATGGCCAACCTGCGGGATAAAATGCTTGAAAGCAACCAGGTGTTGCAGAATCAGTACATCAATTTAATGCTTACAAAAAAAGATATTGAACTGCAAAAAAGCACCCTCTATCCCACCCTTTCTGTTTCTGCCGGGATGGATAACTCTAAAAGATGGTTAAAACAACAAGGTGTGCCTGTTGTGGAAAGTGAAAGCCTTACTCCATACGGCAATCTGAGTTTAAGCTACAATATTTACCAGGGAGGTACAAGAAAACAGGCTATCGAAGTGGCGGAAATCAACGCATCCATTGAAAACATTGCTACTGAAGAAATAAAACACAGCCTCACAAATGAATTATTTGGAGAACTGGATCTGTATAATTTGCGTAAGGAATTATTGGATGTAGCAGATGAAAGCCTTGAAACATCCGCACTTAACCTGCAGATTGCCGAAGAAAAATATAAATCCGGGGCCATCAATTCTTTTAATTACAGGGATATTCAATTGATTTATCTGAATGCTGCACTACAAAAATTGCAGGCTGTTTA
>CAYVSF010000574.1:0-2051 GCA_964453775.1 uncultured Bacteroidales bacterium | reverse complement strand
TTTCTATTTTATGTACAATGATGCTCAAGTGGATGTTGAGCAAAAAGTAAGGGTAGATTTGCAGGGCGAATCTATTTATGAGGTGTTAGACAAGGTGTTAAAGAACACCGGTATCGAATACGAAATTGTGGAGAAGCAAATTGTACTTACGCCCCACAAGAATGAAATACAGCAGAATGAGGAAGGAAAGAAGGTAACGGGAACCGTCACGGATAAGGACGGTATCCCTTTGCCAGGGGTTAATGTCATTATTAAAGGTACAACACAAGGCACAATTACGGATGTTAATGGTAGATATACATTGCAGGTTCCCGATAATAATACGGTCTTGCAATTTTCGTATGTCGGCTATGAGATAAAAGAAGTCCTTGTAGGCACACAGGAGGTTATTGAGGTGATGTTAAAACAGGAGGTCACAAAGCTGGATGAAATAGTAGTTGTTGGTTATGGTACATCCAGTAAAAAACTACTAACCAGTTCTATCTCAAGTGTAAATGCGGAGGATATTGAGAATACTATTTCCTCAGGAATACAATCTGCATTGCAAGGACGTACTTCAGGAGTACAAATAAACCAGAATTCGGGAACGCCGGGTGCTGCTATTTCTGTAAATATACGGGGTATTAGTTCAATTTCAGCAGGCTCTCAGCCGCTTTATGTTGTTGACGGAATTCCAATAACCACCGGTAATTTTGGCCAGATTAGCATGGAAGGACAGGGGATAGATGCCGCTGGAGACATTAACCCAAACAATATAAAATCAATAAGTATACTTAAAGACGCTTCTGCAGCTGCCATATATGGTGCCCGTGCAGGTAATGGTGTAATCCTAATTGAGACAAAATCAGGTTCTGCCGGTGAGACAAAAATCGATTTTAAATCTTATTACGGTATGCAGGAAGTTTATAAGCGATTGGATATGATGAATACTGCCCAGTGGACAGAATATGTTTCGAGTTTTGATCCTGAATTTGCAGCATCCATCGATCCTTCCATTGATACCGACTGGCAGGATGAGGTCATGCGTCCGGCACCTATTCAAAATTATGAATTGTCTTTTTCAGGTGGAAAGGATAAAACGCGTTTTTTCGTATCGGGAAGGTATTTTAACCAGGAAGGTGTCATCATTGGTACCGATTACCAAAAATTAAACGGACGGGTAAACCTGGATCATAATTTAACAGACTTTATTGCCATTGGAGCAAGGATGAGTGTGAATTACAGCATAAATAACAGGGTTCGTGGCGATCAATCTATTAATGGTCCTCTACCCAATGCTGTTTCTAAACCTCCTATTTATGCGGTTAGAGATTCCCTTGGGAATTATTTACAGCAGGGCTTTTGGGATAATCCGGTGGCTATCGGAAATGAAGTTACGAACGTAGCAAATGCATTCAGGAATCTTTCCAATGTGTTTGCAGAGGTAAATATTCTTCCGGAATTGAAATTTAAACATCAGTGGGGGTTCGATATTTATAACCTCAGAGAACGCCGGTTTGAACCTTCCATAGTAAAATCTGCTTCTGAAACCAACGGATATGCAGAGGATGCCAGCTCGGAAGTGCTAAAAGTTACACAGCAAAGTACATTGAATTATATTAAATCGATTAATGATAAACATAATTTTAATGTACTCCTTGGCTATAGTTTTGAAAGCATTGATGAACAATACAACAGCATCGCTGCTACCGATTTCCCATCAGATGATCTGGAGTATATTGAATCGGCAGGTAATATTGAAAATGCCAGCTCAAGTGCTTATGAATCAGGTTTGCAATCATTGTTCGGTCGGGTTAAGTATAATTTCCAAAATAAGTATATTCTTGATTTTAGTTTGCGACGGGATGGGTCGTCTAATTTTGGTAAAAACAATAAATATGCCTACCTACCGGCAGGAGCTTTTGCATGGAGAATGAGCGAAGAGAACTTTCTGCAATCGCTGGATCTGCTTGATGAACTAAAAATTAAATTAAGCTACGGACTTACAGGGAACGATAATATTGGTGCTTTTGGTCCTTTGAATTTATATAGCACAGGCCAAAACTATTATG
>CAYVSF010000573.1:0-2060 GCA_964453775.1 uncultured Bacteroidales bacterium | reverse complement strand
TTCATCATTTTTGCTGCCAGGCTCAAAGCCTGTGCATGGTTCCCTGATGAATGCGTGGTTACACCTTTTTTTAATTCCGCTTTAGAAAGTTGTTTAATTGCATGCGTAGCTCCTCTAAATTTAAAAGCCCCTACCTTTTGAAAATTTTCACATTTGAAAAAAATCGTTGTATCAAGCATTTCATCAATACTGCGGCAAGTCAAAACAGGGGTTCGATGTATATATGGAGCAATAATTTTGTGCGCTTTCTCTATGTCCTTGTAATCTGGAGTAGGTATGGTTGTCATAATGAAAAGTTTTAGGAGAAATATAAATTATTTATGTTTGTTTTCAAACATTTCATACCTCTTTTTAATAATATCATAAAGTTCATAATCTGTACTATTCAAAATAACACTATCCGGGAAAGAATGAGTTTGCATGAATACATCCAGACTATCCCCCTTAAGGCCTGTGAGTTTCCTTACCACATCCGGATTATACCGTTCCCATAAAGTTAGACGTTTTTCATAATCTTTGGTTTCATTTTTATACTTTCTCAACTCTTTCCCCTCTTTGCTAAACAAGCTGTACAACAAAGAAACAGGAGTAAATATACTGGGTTCTGGCTTAATTCCCTTATAGTTATTCTTCACTCCTGCAAGGAAGAGAGGATATATTTCCGGTTCTTTTTCAAGTTCAAGATTGGCTACTTTATATTTGAATTCCTGGTAGGTTCCCAGATAGGTAATAGATACTTCATTAATATTATAAACCCGGGGAGCCAAATAAATCCAGTCGGCATGCTCACCAATTGTATCGGGCAATGTATGTATCTTTGTAATATAACCAAGAGCTGATATCCACAGGGAGTCGCCTGGCTGGTTTCGAATTGAAAAATACCCTGTACTATCCGCATAAGTTCCCATCCCATTTCTTAAGTTAATAATATGTGCATAGGAAATTGGTTTAAAAGAGTTCTCTTTTAATACCCTCCCATATAAATAGAGGGACGAATCTCTGTATGTTTGCCCTTTCGCCTTCACAGCAAACAAAATCAGAATAAGCGATATGATAATGAAATCGTTTTTCAAAAGGAATTTTTCACTAAAATATAGTTTCTCCTTATTTTATCCACACGACTTAACAAAGTTTAACACAAATAGCACATCTCAAAAATAACAAACGAAAATCTTTCGTTATTCTTATGAGAAATCATTCATCTTCCCTAAAAAGCAGATTTTTTCCTATCTTCGCAAGCAAAGAAGCAGAAAAGGTATGATATCAGAAACAAAAATTCAACGGATTGAAGATGCCTGGAAAAATCGCGAGCTCCTTCAAAGCAAAGAGCATATACAGGCCATTGAAGAAACAATTGAGCTCCTGGACAAAGGAGCTTTGCGAATAGCTGAAAAAAAAGAGAACAAATGGGTAGTAAATACCTGGGCCAAGAAGGCTGTTATTCTTTACTTCCCCATTAAAAAAATGACCCCAATTGAGGTTGGCCCCTTCGAATTCCATGATAAAATCGATCTTAAAAAAGGATATGCTGAAAAAGAGGTTAGGGTGGTTCCTCATGGTATCTGCCGCTATGGTGCATTTTTAGCAAAAGGTGTAGTAATGATGCCTTCATATGTGAATATCGGCGCTTATGTAGATTCCGGCACCATGGTTGACACCTGGGCGACAGTTGGATCATGTGCCCAGATTGGAAAAAATGTTCATTTAAGCGGAGGTGTTGGAATTGGAGGTGTGCTGGAGCCTGTGCAGGCTGCTCCCGTAATTATTGAAGATAACTGTTTTATTGGATCACGTTGCATTGTTGTTGAAGGTGCCCATATAGAAGAAGAAGCCGTTTTAGGGGCAAATGTTGTCATCACAAAATCTACGAAGATTATCGATGTAACCGGCGAAAAACCAGTAGAAATAAAAGGCAGGGTGCCTGCCAGATCGGTCGTTATTCCGGGTTCTTATACCAAAAAGTTCCCTGCCGGTGAATATCAGGTTCCATGTGCCCTGATTATAGGACAAAGAAAAGCATCCACCAACAGGAAAACATCCTTGAACGATGCTCTTAGAGA
>CAYVSF010000572.1:0-2064 GCA_964453775.1 uncultured Bacteroidales bacterium | reverse complement strand
AGATATTTACGAATACCCCGCTACATGCGGTTTGTGAATTCAAAGATAAGACATAAAAAAGGATTTTAAAACCGATCGTCTGATAAATTTTCAGGATTTGTATTAATCCGCTCTCTTATAACCTAAGGTATTTAACCAACTTGGATTTACATCTAAAAAGCATCCGTCCTCATCCAGGGACTGGTAGGCTAATGGTGCATTTTCATACAATAACCTGTGTTTTTCCTCACTTTGAGCCAACTCTTTCTGTATACTCTTTTGTGGCGTAATATCCCGCATTAAATCAACATAATCTTCGATATCACCATTATCATTTATTATTGGTGTGGATTTAAGCGAGAACCAGGACTTCCATTTCTCTATATAAATCTCCGAATACTCCGTTTTTCGTGTCTCCTTGCTTTTACACAGTGGACAATCATCCGGGGGTGTGGTTGTATCATGAAATAATTCATAACATTTCTTCCCTGTGATATCCTTTTTTTCCTTTTCTAAAAGTGCAGCCCCTTTTCGGTTAATACTTTTTATGGTAAAATCTTCCTGAAGAAGGAAAACAACATCATCCAGTGCATCGAAAGTTTGGTCCCAGGAGGAGTGTGCTTTCTGATATGCATTCTTATTCGTACTCTTTTTACTTCCCGGTTGATGTTTATCCATGGTTTTCTGAAAAATTGATTTAATTTAGTAATTTTTAGTCAGAATAACCAACAATAAATTAGATGAATCATAGATTTAATCCTTCAAATCACATTATAATCAAACATTTGAAAAGGACATTAAACTTTCACTCTTAATGACATGTCAAAATAAATAACATTCAATCAATTCCAACAAATAATAGATCAACTATGATTAAAAAACTCCAACTATCATTCATTATGCTGATTTTGGGGCTATCGACCATTTATGCCCAAAATAAACCTGTAAGCAATGCTGATTACAGAACAGCAGAACTCTTTTCACCAAAAAAAATAAAAAAAATGGTTTTTAGTACTTCGGTCAGGCCCCAATGGTTGCGTACCGGAGATAAGTTCTGGTACAGTTACAAAACATCAGAAGGTAAATTTTATTACCTGGTGGATCTGAATAAGCAGACAAAAAAGCCACTCTTTGACAATGATAAAATGGCTGCCATGCTTACCCTGATAACAAAAGATCCCTATGATGGAAAACATTTACCCGATATAAAACCAGATTTTAAAAAGGGTGATACCGTATTTCAATTTGATGTAAAATCCACGCAGGATGAAAAAGAAGAAGAAAAAGTAAAAGAAGGAGAAAAAGAGGAAAACGGCGATAAAGAGGAAGATAAAAAAGAGGAAAAAGAAAAAGATAAAAAGAATAAGAAGAACAAAAAGCCCAAAAAGAAAGTATTTCACCTTGAATACAACCTTCAAACCGGTCAGCTTTATGAAATAGAAGACTGGAAAGAAGAAAAAGACGACCCACGCTGGGCCAGCATATCTCCTAACGGCAAATATATTGTTTTTGCCAGAAATTATAACCTCTATTGGATGGACAAGGAGAACTACGAGAAAGCCAAGCAAGAAGAGGAAGATGAAAAAGACAGTACAATTGTTGAGCATCAGTTAACTAGTGATGGTGAAGAATACTATGCTTATGGCGGAGGTTACACAGCAAAAGACAACGACGACGAAGATAAAATTGAAAAAGAGCAGGAAAAAAGACGTCCTGCTTATATCATCTGGTCGCAGGATTCCAAAAATTTTGCACTGGTAAGAAGAGACAGCCGTAAGGTAAAATCCTTGTGGGTGATAGACGTATTAGCAAATCCCCGTCCGGAATTAGAGACCTATAAATATACCATGCCCGGTGAGGAAAATGCCCCGCAGGAAGAGCTTTGGGTTTTTAATATGGAATCCAAAGAAGGAAAAGAATATGATGTGAAAGTCTTCAATGATCAATCGATTGATATTCCAAGGGAAATTAAATCGCACAAAGATTACATCGAGGACTATGTTCCCAGAACATGGCTTTCAGAAACACCTGGCAAACTCTATTTCACGAGAACAAGCAGGGACTTGTACAAATTAGATATATGTG
>CAYVSF010000571.1:0-2068 GCA_964453775.1 uncultured Bacteroidales bacterium | reverse complement strand
TATGAGCATGCTGGGGATCTCGATTCTCAATGATATTATCCTAAAAGAAAAACTGATAAAACCCGACCTTATACTAAATGAATTGCGGAAAAGAATCATTAATTCATTGAAAACAGGTGCAAGTGAGCGAGACGTACAAGACGGCATGGATATAGCCATGGCCGTGGTTAATAAAGAAGACTACACCATGGCTTTTGCCGGTGCCTTTAACTCCATGATTCTTTTACGAAATAATAATATCCAAATCATTAAGGCGGATGACATGCCGGTAGGAGTACATGTTCATGATGGTGTTCTTTTTTCATCCAAAAACATACAACTTAAAATAAAGGATCGCTTCTATCTGTTTACCGATGGGTATAAAGATCAGTTTGGCGGTGAAAGAGACAAAAAATTCGGCATGAAAAAGTTCAAGCAGCTTATCCTGGAAACAGGGAAGCTCCCCATAAACGAGCAACACAAAACGATTGAAAGAACCTTTGATAAGTGGAAAGAGGGGTATGAACAGGTTGATGATGTTCTATTAATTGGTGTTGAAATATAAAGAAGAGCTTATGCATATAAAAAATTACATTAAAGAAGCATTTAGTCGACTTGTCTTAAAACGAGCTTTGCGAGTAGCCCTGATTGTAGGAGTGATATTGAACCTCATCAACCAGGGTGAAAGAATTTTTTCCGGATTCAGGGATTTTCATCTAACCCAGTTTCTTCTCACTTTCCTTGTGCCCTACATTGTTTCCACCTATTCCTCTGTACTATCCAAATTCAACTTTGTAAGTGGCGAAGTGGCAGGATTTGATGCCCACATCAGCTGTAAAGGATGTGGCGAAGCTTCTGTAAAGGTTCAAAAAGGAGATGTTGTTCCATATTGTCCAGGCTGTGAAATAAAAACAAAATGGAACTTAAAGCAATTATTGCCTCCCGATACTTTTCTTGAAGAGGATAAAACAAAATCCAATGCATTGTTTGCCGAGTTCAATCCGGCACCGGTAATCAGAGTTAATAAACACGGGCATATATTAAGGGCTAACCCTACAGCAAGAATGCTTTTTAATATCAACGAAAACGAAAATCATATTTTTCGATATATTGATAATTTAAAAGGTCTGGATTTTGAAGAATTTATTCGATCGAACCTGGTAAAAACATTTCAAATAAGCATTAACGAAGATTATTATCAGCTTGACCTTAGGGCAATTGCCGATTTAGAGGTTTTCCACATTTATGCATCTAAAAATACACCACTAATTGTTGAGCGGAATCAGCGGATTCTTTTCCAGAATGCCATAGAAAAAACCACCGATTCTGTAATGATTACCGACACCAATGGAAAGATTGAATATGTTAATAAAGCATTTGAAGAACATTCAGGCTATTCTTCAGAGGAAGTAATAGGTAGAAATCCCAGCTTATTGAATTCTGGTTATCAAGCTACCGAAGTTTACAAGGAAATGTGGGAAACCATTGAATCAGGAAATATCTGGAAAGGACTCTTTAGAAATAAAAAGAAAAACGGTGAGTTATACTGGGAGCGGGCAACCATAACACCTATTGTACAAGACGATGGATCAATCTGGCATTACATGGCTATAAAAGATGATGTTACAGACGAGCTACAATTAAAAGACGAATTAAATAGCTTTGCTCTTTTTGCTAAACACAATCCCGACCCGGTTATGCGCTTCGATGCTGATTTAAAAGTTATAGAAGCGAATCCCGCAGCTGTTGCCATTTTAAAATCCGAGAATGTAATTGGTGAAAATGCAGCAAAACTTATCCCAGAACTTAAAGATATAGATGTCAATTCTTTAATTGAAAATAATCAGCAAAATTCAATACGTATTCAGGTTGATGAAGATTATTATAACCTGGTTATAAAAGGAATTAAAGAATTAAACCTGGTACATGTGTATGGTTCGAAGATAACCGAACAGGTAAGAGCAGAAAAAGTAATTGAGTCTATGGCCCTGTTTGCCAGATTAAATCCCGAACCTGTATTTAGATTCGATTCCGAATTTACAGTTATCGATGCAAATCCAGCCGCTACTGAAACATTTCCTAAATTAAC
>CAYVSF010000570.1:0-2071 GCA_964453775.1 uncultured Bacteroidales bacterium | reverse complement strand
TATGTAAATTATTGCTTTACTTCGTTCTATTGCAAAGAACAGAAGATTTTTCGCAAGAGAAGATTGTTTTTATCTTCCTTAATTATCCGGCAAAATTGTTCTTTTTGAATTCCTTACAAGAAATAAAATCAGGAAGCCCACCAAAACAAAAGGAATACTTAAAATTTGTCCCATATTCAATGCCATACCCGCTTCGAAAGCGGATTGATCAAGTTTGATATATTCAATAAAGAAGCGAACGGTGAACAATAAAATCAGAAATAGCCCAAAAATAGTCCCCTCTTTTAGTTTGGTTGCTTTTTTTATGAAAAGGAAGTGAAGTGCAACAAAAATGAGCAAGTAGGAGAGCGCCTCATATATTTGTGTGGGATGGCGTGGTACTTCCTCCCCGTTTCTTTCAAAAATAAAGCCCCAGGGAAGCGATGTTTCTATGCCATAGATTTCTGAATTCATCAAATTTCCCATTCTGATGAAGAACCCTGCAAGTGCAACCACAATAACTATCCTGTCAAGAATCCACAGATAAGGTTTGTGATATTTTCTTGCAAAGAGAAACAGTGCTATTAAGATTCCAATGGCAGCACCGTGACTTGCCAGGCCGCCTTTCCAGATTTTTAAAATTTCCAGGGGGTTGCTCAGGTAATAACCTGGTTGATAAAAGAGACAATGTCCCAACCTTGCTCCGATAATTGTGCCCACAGCAGTATAAACCGTGAGAGCGTCAAGCAATTCAATTTTCAGATTCTCTTTTTTAAAATATTTTAATATAATGATATAACCGAAAACAAATCCCAATGCGAAAAGGATTCCATAATACCGAATGGTTAGGCTTCCAATTTTTACCAGATCCGGATTTACATTCCAGTGAATTGCATCAATTACCATAGCTTAGTTTTGAATTTTAAACAAAAATAAATAAAATCTTTCAAAAAGATGTATCCTCAAAGATTAAGATATCATTAGGTGGTGTGATTCGATCTGTTGATTTTTGAGACCTAATATTTCTTGATGAAATAATCCTTCCTGTAAGATCTTTTTAAAAGGATTCTTTTTAGCTTTGTAGGCTACCAATTAAGGAATTATGCATCGAAAGCAAAAAATATTCGGATTTGTATGGATTGCTGTTTTAATCTTTTTGCATCAGTGTGCACATGTGGTTGCTCCTTCTGGAGGACCTAAGGATGAGACCCCTCCACAAATTATTGAAAGCAGCCCTCCTTTGCAGGCAACAAATTTCAAAGCGGGTAAAATTACCATTGAATTTGACGAGTATATTCAGTTAAAAGACATGAACAGCAACCTGCTTGTTTCACCCCCAATGGAAGAAGAACCTGAAATTATGGTAAAGGGAAAAACCTTACATATTGAGCTCCTTTCCGATTTGCAGGACTCTACCACCTATAATATTTTTATGGGAGATGCCGTATGTGATTATAACGAAGCAAATCCTATCAGCAACTTCCAATATGTTTTTTCAACAGGAGAATATATCGACTCGATGGTTGTGGAGGGGAAAGTGTTGAGTGCTTTCAATCTACGACCAATAGAAGATGTTAAGGTCATGCTTTACAGGGAGATGGATGATTCAATTCCCTATAAAGAGATTCCACAGTACATTGCCAGTACAGATGAAGAGGGTCGTTTTCGTATTAATAATATTCGTAAAGACGAATACAGGATGTTTGCGCTTGAAGATCAAAATTCCAATTATTTGTTTGACATTCCCAATGAAAGGATAGCCTTTTTGGATTCACTGGTGAACTTCTCAATGCAGGAGATTATTGTAAACGATACCGTTTTTGCAACTGTACCTGTTGATTCTTCTGGGATTATGGTAGAGCGTACAGATTCCAGCACCGTTGATACCGTTATTACAACTTCATATACCGGGTTTCCAATAAACGATTATTATCTTCTGATGTTTGAGGAAGTGGTGAATAATCAATATTTAAAAACATCAATGGCCCTTCCGGATGACAAGTAATAGATTCTAGATGTGGATCAACTCCATACTGGTCAATATGGTCTACTCTTACAAACCAGGCATTCTCTGCATCTTTTAATGTTAATT
>CAYVSF010000569.1:0-2078 GCA_964453775.1 uncultured Bacteroidales bacterium | reverse complement strand
AGGATTCCTGGTATTGGATGAAGGTCTACTCATGATTGTTAACCGGATGCGAGAAAAAGGGTTTATTCCGAAGGAGACAGTATTTAAATGGTCTGCCTTTGGTGGTTATTGCAGTGCAGCAGGTGCCAAGGTAGTAGAAAATATGGGGGCTAATTCCATGAATCCCACTTCTGATGTTTCTTTGGCTATCTTGGCAGGAATGCGTAAGGCAGTGGATATTCCTATTGATATTTATATGTTCATTACTGATGCAGAGGGTGGAATGTATAGAATATATGAGGCGCCGGAAGTTGCTCGGGTTACGGCTCCCTGTTATTTTAAAATAGAACCCGGAATATCACAAGCTGTAATGTATAAACCCTGGATCCAGGAGAGTTGGCATGCAGAATTTATGCGGGAAAAAGTAAAAGAAGCTGCCATTTTTCAGGAAATCATGGCTAAACATGCTCCCGATATGAAGTTATCAGAAAAAGGACCTTCAGATTTAATTTTGCCAGTGATTGTTTAGTTTAAAAAATAAGAGATACAGATGCTCGATGCTCACAGATAGGTTTATAAGCATATGTATCTCTATATTGAATATACAAAAATATGGAGGGATGATGATGGGTAAAAACCCTTTCCAGACTGCATTGGATACTCTTAAATTTGCCGGAGAAATCGGACAAATTAATCCAGATGTAATAAAAATACTCAGTCAGCCTAAACGAATCTTTCAATTTACAATACCCATGAAGATGGATAATGGTGAACTTCAAATATTTCAAGCTTTCAGAGTGCATTATAATGACGCTTTGGGCCAGGTTAAGGATGGTACGAGATTTGTACCTGATTTAGATTTGGATACTGTAAAGGCATTAGGATTTTGGATGACTATCAAACACGCTATTGCTGGTGTGCCTGCCGGTGGTGGAAAAGGTGGAGTTCGGGTTGATCCGGGTCAATTGAGTGACAGAGAATATGAAACTTTAGTAAGAAGTTTTATTAGAAAGCTTCCTATAAAGGGAGCATGGGTAGATGTTCCGGGAGCTGATATTGGTACCAGTGGCAGAACTCAAGCCTGGATGCTGGATGAATATGAAGAGATTATGGGATTTCACAGTCCGGCTGCAATTAATGATAAACCGGTTGAAGTAAACGGGACACTGGGAAGTCGTGAAGCAACCGGCACAGGTGCTTTCTTTGTCACCATGGAAGCAGTAAAACATTACAATATTTCCCCGGGAGCAAGAGTTGTCGTTCAGGGTTTTGGAGATGTTGGAAGTACTATTACTGAATTACTTTACAAACAGGGTTATAAGATTGTAGCAGTGGGTGATATTAAAGGTTCAATATATGCTAAAGATGGCTTGAATATTGAAGATTTGATTGGACACGTTAAGAAGACCGGTTTTGTTGTAGATTTACCGGGAACTACACCCATAACCACTGAGAATTTATTGGCATTGGAGTGTGACATATTAGTACCTGCTGCAGTTCAGAGTGTAATCCATGAGGAGAATGCCAACCAGGTGAAAGCAAAATTAATTATGGAATGTGCCAACGGACCAATAACCACAGAGGCAGAAAAAATTCTTGAGAAAAAAGGTGTAATCATGATACCCGATGTTCTTACAAATTCCGGAAGTGCGATTGTCTGTGGTTTTGAACGTACCCAGGGTTTAACTGATACCTACTGGGATTTAAAAACAGTGAACAATAAACTGAAAGAACGCATTTTAAAAGCCTATCATGAAACAATTAAAACTGCTGAAGAAAAGAATACATCTTTAAGGAATGCTGCCTGGATAAACGCTTTAAACAAGATAGGAAAAGCAATGCAAGCCAGGGGATGGATATAGTAAACTTTTTATTCTAATCATCGTACTTCTGTTCTTTATAACAAAGATATTGATTTCTTAAAACAATACTTTAATATGGCAATAAAAGATGGTTCTATATTAAAGAACAGGGAAGGAATAATATGTTTTTTGAATTATCTGAATATAAAGAAAGATTACAAAAGACGAGAGAGAGAATGGAAGATGAAGGCATTGATGTTTTATTTGCTACTCACCCGGCTAATATGAATTACCTGT
>CAYVSF010000568.1:0-2078 GCA_964453775.1 uncultured Bacteroidales bacterium | reverse complement strand
CCATACTGTTTTTCTAAAAGTACGATCAATTCCAGTGCATCTATTGAATCTAATCCCAATCCATCACCAAACAAGGGCGATTTTTCATCAATATCTTTGGGTTCTACATCTTCAAGATTCAAAACCTCGATTACCTCTTCTTTGATCTTTTGAATTAATTCATCCATGTTTCCTTTGTGTTTAATTACTGTCTAGCAGTCTTCCTATATTTGAGACATTAAAACTAATATTATCTTGTTTAATTTCCTCATTTTTTTCAATTAAAAAAAGGTAGGCACTATAGTCATCTTTAAATGCATCTACCCAACCTGTAATGCATGCATCCACTTTTTCCTCTTCAAACAGATTTCTGATATAAAAGTTCAGAAATTCCCAGTCCGGGCTCCCATTAATGAAACAGGTGTTTTCTCCCTGGAACTTATTTCTGATGCAGATTTCACCAATCATCACATTGGGAAGTGTATAGACAAATACCGCAGGGCTGGGGAAGTAGTTTTCTTTGTCTTTGATGGTATTATGATACTTTTTGTCCATGTCATACGTGGAATGGCTGTTTTGAAGTACCACACCGATACGTTCTGCCGGATAGATCTCGTTTAATTTTCTGCCATCCAATAAAATTTCGGATGCCAGGAACCCCAGTTTGCTGAGTGGATCCATCTTGAAAAACTTGGGGTATTTGATTTTGTAATTTCTATAGGCCTGCTTGGCAAATGATGCAAAGCAATTGGCTTCTTCCGGCTCAAAATCAGAAAGACTAGTTGACTGTATTTTTCCTTTTTTAATAAAACTATAGGATGATATTTTAAGTTCCATAAAGTCTATTGTTTTTGAAATACCAATGCTGCATTACACCCTCCAAAACCTGATGCTGTTTTTAGAAAGGCATTAATTTCCTGTTGCTTGTTTTTATTGATAACATTAACATCTTTACTTACCCCTGAATTCTCAAATCCGAGCGTTTTGATTAGGGTATTTTGTGCCATTGACCGAAACCCGGCAATGCTTTCAATAATTCCTGCTGCTCCAAGCGTATGACCCCAGTATCCTTTAAGACTGTTGAGAGGTACATGGCTTAATCCTGCCCAATCGATGGCTTTCGTCTCCATTTCATCATTATAGACCGTAGCAGTACCATGTCCAGAAATATAGTGAATATCATTCTTGCTTAATTTGGCTTCTTTCATAGCTGCTTGTATAGCGTAGAAAAGTCCGTCACCAGTACGGGAGGGACCGGAGATATGGTTGGCATCATTGCTGTTGCTGCCTCCTTTGAAAAGAATTTTATGCGTATTGTCATAATTTGCTTCTTCTGAGGATAGAATTATCGTTCCAGCTGCTTCACCCAGTGTAATTCCATCTCTGTCTTTATCGAAAGGCCGGCATGGCTTCTCGCTAACGGCTTTGAAAGATTGAAATCCGGACGGAGTAAATTCATTGATAATATCACCTCCAGCAACAACTACATGCCTGTATTTTTTTGCTCTTATGAGATGGGAGGCAGTGATGATAGCAGAAGCTCCTGAAATGCATGCATTGGAAATGGTAATGGCCGGATTGGGATTGCCAAAAAAATCTTTTACCCTCTCTGCCATTTTCCAAAGAAAAAGCTCTTCGGGGACTTTCTTTTCAGCCTTTTCAAGTAGATCGATATTTCCTTTTGTGGAAGAAATAATAACTGCAGTGGATTGGGAACTGATATCTATTTTGCAATTATTCAATGCCTTTTGAATGGATAGAATAAGCATTTTTTCCAACCGGGTATAGGTTTCAGTTGTCTTTAATTCACTAAAATTACGTTCCAGTGTCTCTGTATTAACAAGCGAAGTGTACATGGGAACTTGCGTGATCTTCTCATCAGTTGTTTGTGCAATCCCCGAAACATTGTTTTTTAGCTGATTAAAATTTTCATCTGTAGTAAAACCGTTCGATGATATAATATTATCGGCATGTACAAATATTCCTTCCATAGTGTAATTAATTTTCAATAAAGCCCATTTTTTTCTTCCAGGCATCGTAAAAAGCAGGTGGTGTTAGCATCAATTCTCTTTGTAAATTCACAAAAACCTGCGTGCTTT